>CAZHWA010000009.1:0-15448 GCA_964536175.1 uncultured Terricaulis sp.
GTCCCACAGCACCGCCGAATCGAGTTTGCTCTCGCCGTGCAGCCGCTGGCGGAAGGTGTAGGGGGTTTCGGCCACGCGCAACGGCGTCGGCGAGGAGGCGAGCACGTCGAGCAGGATTTTGAAGCCCTGGCCGGAGAGGCGGCGAACGGCGTCCTCGAACGCTTCGCGCCGTACGACGAAAAAGCCGCTCATCGGATCGGTGAGATCGGCCTTGACGACCAGCTTGGCGAGGCGCGTGGCGAACCGGCTGAAGGCCTGACGCTGTTCGGACCAGTCGCCGACGCCGCCGCCCTCGGTGTAGCGCGAGCCGACGACGATATCGCAATCGCCTTGCTGTAAGCGCGCGATCATCTGCGGCAACACGCGCTCGTCGTGCTGCAGATCGGCGTCCATGACGGCCACGATCGGCGCGCTGGTCGAGAGCACGCCTTCTACCACCGCGGTGGAAAGGCCGCGCCTGCCGATACGGCGCACAACGCGCACGCGCGGATCGTTGCGGGCCAATTCAAGGAGCGCTTGCGACGTTCCATCGGTGGAATCGTCGTCGACAAACACGATTTCCCACGCCCGCTGGCTCAGCGCCGCGTCGAGGCGGGCAATGAGCTCAGCGACGTTCTCGCGCTCGTTGAAGGTGGGCGCGACGATCGCGATCTCGCACGGGGCAAACGCCGTCTGGGTCCGCGCGGCCGCGCTCTGAATTTCGATCGTGCTCATGTGCCGCCCCTGTTCGCATCGGCCCTCAATACGACAAATCCGGAGCTATGGCGCGCGATGCGCACCTCGGCAGGCGCTGCGGGAATGTTCATCAGCGCCAACAGTTCTGCATCGGATGCCGTCTGCAAATACTCATCGCCCAATCGTACGTGTTCGGCCCAGCCGAGCACAGGACAATCCCCGGCCGCGGGCGCGCTGGATTCGTCTGCCTCGACAAACGTGGCGGCCGGCGCCCCCGACGCTGTGGCATAGAGATGGTTGTCCCAGACCCGCACCGAGCCGGCAGCGCAATTCTCCAGCAAGGGGGCGACCAGCGGCGCCCCGCGCCAGACGGGCTTTGCCATGATAAATGTCTGCGCGTTGGCAAAGCCTAGAACAGAAGCAGCCAACATGAGCGCCGCGCCGAGCGCCCCCGTCGCGGCAGCAGCCCGAGCGGATGGGCCTCCGGCTGACGCAACCTTGAACTCGCAGCGCAGCGCGAGCGTCACGAACACCAAAATCGCCGGGGCGCCGATAAGCCAATATCGGCCGGTGATCAGGGGCGTGAAGAACGAAGCCAGAATCGGCAGGATGGCGAAGAGCGTCATGGCGACTGCACAGAGACGCGCCTGCGGCCACAGCACGCGGCGGCGGGCAGACCAGGCCATGAAGGCAACGACGCCGAGGGCGATCGCAGCGTGCCCGAAGGTCAGTTGGCGCACATACCAAAGCGCCTCGCGAACGGAGGCGAGGCTGAACTCGATCCAGCCGACATTGCTCATGTTCGGCAACGCAAAGATCAGCCAGACGCCGCACACCGCCGTAGCTGAAACGCCAAGCGCGAGGGCGATGCGCAAGAGCTCCACGCGCCGCGACAGCACCGCTTCGACCAGCAGGGCCGCCGCGAACGCGCCGGCAAACAGCGCAGCGAACACATGTGACAGCGCCGCCAGCGCGCCGAGCACCGCGAAGCTGAACAGGTCTTTCTCGCGCTGTCCATGTTCGAGCGCCTGGGCGCTGCTCCAGGCGATGGCGAACGCCGCGCACAGCCCAAACAGATAGGCGCGCCCTTCAGGCGCATAGTGCAGCACAGGGCCGCTGATCAGGAACAGCGCTATGGCCAGCAGCGCGGTGGCCGGTGCGCCAGCGGTGCGGCCGCGTGCGAACACATACCAGGAGGTCAGGGCGATGGCCGTGGCGTTGAGCGCGAGAAAACCGCTGCGCGGATCGTCGATAACGAGCCGAACCAGCGACAGGAGCGAGAAATAAAGCGGGGGGTTAGTGTCCGGCAGGATGCGCTCGGCAAGCAAGCGTGTCAGCGGCAGCGCGGGATCGCTCGCCCAGAGCGAGAAATATTCATCGATCCAGAAGCCGTTGCGCGACCAGAGATCAACCTGCGCCGCGGCGAACGCCAGGAGGCAGGCGACCAGCAGGGCGAACCCCGCGCGCGTGGGATCGACGCTTAGCGCGAAGCTCGCAGCGCTCGGGCGATCCACGTTGGCCATCCAAATGCCGTTCTCCCAGGCGCGGATGCCTGCGCGGGTGTGATACCGGCGATCACGCGAGCAAACAAGCAGTGCAGCGCCGCGCGAGAGTAATCCGCTTGTGGCGCGAAGCGCGCGCACGTAACTTGCAGGCCGCGCAGAGGCGGCGGCCGTTACGGTCTTGGTTAAGACGCACGCCGCGAACAGGCGGAAAGACGCAAGAAATGAAAGTGCTGCTAACCGGACACCGCGGCTACATCGGCGCCGTGATGACGCCGATGTTGATCGAGGCGGGTCACGATGTCGTTGGACTGGACGCCGATCTTTATCGCCGTTGCACCTTCGCGCCCGGCGGGGAACTGGCCGATGTGCGTTCGATCGAGAAGGACGTGCGCGATGTCGTGGCGGCAGACTTGGAGGGCTTCGACGCCGTCATTCACCTTGCCGCCTTGTCGAACGATCCGCTGAGCGATCTCAATCCGGACCTGACTTTTGCGGTCAACCACCGCGCCAGCGTACGCATCGCCGAGCTGGCCAAACAGGTGGGCGTTGGGCGTTTCCTGTTCGCATCGTCCTGCTCGAACTACGGCAAGGCGGGCGATGCGATGATCGACGAGACCGGCGAGCTCAACCCGGTCACGGCGTATGGACAGTCGAAGGTGTGGACGGAGCGCGATGTGGCGCCGCTGGCGGACGCGGATTTCTGCCCTGTGTTCCTGCGGCCCGCGACCGCCTACGGCGTCAGCCCGCGCCTGCGCTTCGACATCGTGCTGAACAATCTGGTGGCCTGGGGCATGACCAAGCAGGTGATCCTGCTGAAATCCGACGGCACGCCGCTGAGGCCGATCGCGCACATTGAGGATATCTCGCGCGCCTTCCTTGCTGCGCTGGAGGCGCCCTCCGATCTGGTCCGCGGCCAAGCCTTCAATGTGGGCCGCACTGCGCACAATTATCGCATCCGCGATATCGCCGAGATCGTGGCTGACGTGGTGCCGGGCTGCCGCATAGAGCTCGACGCCAATGCCGGACCGGACAATCGTTCCTACAAGGTGAATTTCGATAAGATCGCCCGCACGCTGCCTGCGTTCAAACCGCAATGGGACGCCCGGCGCGGCGCCGAGCAGCTGTACGCAGCGTACAAGAACTCGGGCGTCACCCTCGAAGAATTCGAAGGTCCGCGCTATTTGCGCATCGCCCACATCCGCAAGCTGCTGGCCGAGGGCGTGCTCGACAGCGAGCTCCGCCACGTCAAAGTCGCGGCCTGACATGGCGCAAGGCGCCGGCTATGTGCAGCCCGATTTCGGCGCGACGCTTTGTACGCCGGGATCCGGCGCCGAAATGTACGCCTTCGCCGGAGCACTCTATCCGATTTGCCGCAGCATCACGGGGCCGGGAGTGCGCGAGACGCTCGATCTCATCGGGGCGCGCATTCCGCTCGAACGCACGGAAACGCCGACCGGCGCCCAGGTGCTCGATTGGACCGTCCCGAACGAATGGACCATCCGCGACGCGTACATCAAGAACGCGGCCGGCGAGCGGGTGGTCGATTTTCGCAAACATAATCTGCACGTGCTCAATTACGCAGCGCCGGTCCGGGCGCGTTTGCCGCTGGCGGAATTGAAGCAGCATATCTTTACGTTGCCGGATCAGCCTACGCTTATTCCCTATCGTACATCCTATTATCAGGAGCGCTGGGGCTTTTGCATGAGCCACGCTGCGTTGGAGGCGCTGCCGGACGGCGAATACGAAGTTGTCATCGATTCAACGCTAGCGCCGGGGGCGCTCACCTATGCCGAGCACGTGCATCGCGGCGAGAGCGAAGAGGAAGTGCTGCTGCAGGCGCACACCTGCCACCCCTCGCTCGCCAACGACAATTGCTCGGGCATGGCGCTGTTGACGCAACTGGCGGCCGCGCTGGCGCCGCTGCGCACGCGCTACACCTATCGCTTCCTGTTCGCGCCCGGCACAATCGGCGCCATTACCTGGCTCGCGCGCAACGAAGCGCGCGCGCAGCAGATCAAGCACGGTCTCGTCTTGTCCTGCGTGGGCGATGCAGGTGGACCGACCTACAAGCGCACGCGGCGAGGCGATGCGCCGATCGACCGCGCCATGGCGCATGTGTTGGCCCATGCTGCGCCGCAAGCACGCGTGATCGACTTTTCGCCCTATGGCTACGACGAACGCCAGTACAATTCTCCAGGGTTCCAGCTAGATGTCGGCCTCTTCCAGCGCAGTCTGTTCGCAACTTTCCCGCAATATCACAGCTCCGCCGACGACCTCTCCTTCATCGCTCCCGAGCATTTGGAACTGTCGCTGCGGATCGTGGCGGGGACGATCGACGTGCTGGAGCGGGACGGGCGCTGGCGCAACACTGCGCCCAAGGGCGAGCCGCAACTTGGCCGGCGCGGGCTCTATAATGCGATAGGCGGCGACCGCGACGCCTATGCGCGCAACATGGCCATGCTCTGGGTGCTCAATTTGTCGGACGGCGGCCATTCCTTGCTTGACATCGCCGAACGTGCACGCATGCCGTTCGCACACATCGCAGCGGCCGCAGGCATGCTGGCGCAGCATGGCTTGCTCACGCCAGCAGATTGAGTACGCCACCTTCGGCGCACAGATATCAAGCTGTGAAATCCGGCCAGCTACGGTCGCGATCAGAGAGCACGTTCACGGGCGCCGGCCAATCGATCCCGAAGCGTGGGTCGTCGTAGCGGACGCCGGAGGCCGCGTCCGGCGAGTAGAATTCAGAAATCAAGTAGAACACGTCGCAATCGTCGGCGAGCGTCTGGAAGCCATGGGCGAAGCCGCGTGGGATGTAGAGCTGCTTGCCGTTGTCGGCCGACAACTCGAAGGCCTGCCACTTGAGGTATGTCGGGGAAGCCGGGCGCAAATCGACAATCACATCCCAGATTGCCCCCCGTAAACAGCGGACGAGCTTGACTTCCCCATGCGGCGGCTTCTGGAAATGCAGCCCGCGCAGCGTGCCTTGCCGCGCATTTGCCGACTGACTGTGTTGTACGAAGCGGGTTTCGAGACCGTGCTCGGCGAATTCGCGTTCGCAGAAGGTGCGCGCAAAGGCGCCGCGTTCATCGCGGACGGGGGTCAGTTCGATCAGCCACGCGCCATCGAGTTGGGTCGGGTGAAAGCGCATCAGGGCTTGGCCAGCTCTGCACGGTACCAGTCGACGGTTCGCCGCAGGCCCTCACGAATGTCGGTGCGGGCGCGCCATCCGGTCAGGGCATAGGTGCGCTCCACGTCCGGCCGGTAACTGCGCTCAAGAGGACGGTCGCCGACCTCGCCGAAGCGCGGCGCTGGCGCGCCGAGCAAGTCGTGGATCTCGCGCACGACATCGCCGACGCTCGTCATTTTGCCCGTAGCGACGTCGACGATCTGCCCGGCGGCGCGATCGGAGAGCGCCGCGGCGATGAGCGCCTCGACGACGTCCTCCACGTAAATCCAGTCGCACAGCCGCACGCCGCTGGAATAACGCGGCGTGTCGCCTTCGATCAGGCAACGGATTGCGTAAGGGGCCAGCTTGATCATGTCCCGCTGTCGCGGCCCGTACACCATGCCGATCCGCGCCGGCACGACGTGGAGGTCATATAGGGCGTGGAACATGCGGGCGTAGGCCGTGCTGGCCAGCTTTGCGGCGGCATAGGGCGACACCGGCGGGGCGTCCGCCTCTTCGGCGGTCGGCTCCTCCAGCGAATTGGCCAAAACGACGCGCACGCCCGGCAACGCGGCCGCCGCCGCCATCACGTGTACGGCGTTTACGCAATTGGCGTGCAACGCGGGCAACACGTGCGCAAGCTCGCGCGCGCCGGTGACGTGCGCGGCGAGGTGAAACACGAGGTCGGGGCGGATGTCCTGAAGCGCGCTTGCCACCGCGGCCGGATCGGCAAGGTCGAGTTGGCGCCAATGTGAGCCCTCGTCGGCGGGCGGAGGGCGGCGCGACGTCGCGAATACGCGCGCGCCCGCCGCCTTCAAGGCGATGCAGAGGTTGGCCCCGATGAAGCCGGCTGCGCCCGTGACAAGGACGCAGCGCTCCGCCAGTGCATGTGCCGCCATGTACGCTCCTCGGCCGATGCGCACTTAGCAGCGCGCAGCCGCTGCATTCAACCGAGCGGGCCTCAAGCGCGCATTTTTCACCCGCAGGCAAGACCCGCTTGGTTAATCGCTCGCCGCCCGGTTGACCTGTCTGCGGGGGCGGTCTCAATCGTGGTATCGGCTTGCGTCAAACCGCGATCCGGCTGAGAGAAAGTCTGTGACAACAATGGCCGATCATCCTTCTCCGCATGCTGACGCGGACGCCGGGGCGTGCCGCCTGTGCGGGGCGGGCCTGAAGCATACGCTTGTCGATCTGGGCAAATCGCCGTTGTGCGAGACCTTTCTCAGCGCCCGGCAGCTTGACGAGATGGAGCCGTTTTTCCCGCTCCATGTGCTGGTTTGCGACCGGTGCTGGCTGGTCCAGCTGAAGGAATATGTGGCGCCGGACGGTATCTTCACCGCCCATTACCCATACTACTCGTCGTTCTCGTCCTCCTGGGTCGCCCACGCCAAACACTATTGCGAGATGATCTCGGCGCGGCAGGGCCTGAACCCGGATTCCTTCGTTGTCGAGCTTGCGTGCAACGACGGCTATCTGCTGCAGCATTTCCCCCCGCTCGGCGTCGCCAACATTCTCGGCGTCGAGCCCTCTGCCAACGTAGCCGAGGAGGCGGCGCGCAAGGGCATCCCGGTCCGGATCGAGTTCTTTGGCGTTGACGAAGCCGAACGCATCCGTGCGGAGAAAGGGCAGGCCGATCTCATTCTCGGCAACAATGTGCTCGCGCACGTGCCGGACATCAACGATTTCGTCGGCGGCGCCGCAAGGTTGCTCAAACCCGACGGCGTCATCACCTTCGAGTTTCCGCATCTGGAAAAGCTGATCGAATTCAACCAATACGATACCATTTATCACGAGCACTTCTCGTACCTTTCGGCAACCGCGATCGACGCACTTGCGCGGCGCCACGGTATGGCATTCGTCGACGTAGAGGAGCTGACGACGCACGGCGGCAGCCTACGCGTTTATCTTGCGCATCGCGGCGAGCCTTCACACGCCGTGCGCGCATTGTTGAGGCGCGAGGAGCAAAAAGGCTTCAAGACCCTAGCTTATTACGAGGGCTTCGAGGACAAAGTGCGCGCGAGCAAACGCCGACTGCTGCGCTTCTTGATCGACGCCAAGGACGCCGGCAAGACGGTGTGCGGGTACGGCGCCCCAGGCAAAGGCAACACGCTGTTGAACTATTGCGGCATTGGGCCGGATCTCTTGACGTTCACCGTCGACAGAAATCCGCATAAACACGGACGCTATACGCCCGGCACGCACATCCCAATCCTTCCGGTGGAGGCAATCGACCGGGCCAAGCCTGACTACATCCTCATTTTGCCGTGGAATCTCGAAGCCGAGATCGTGGCGCAGATGGCCCATGTGCGCGAATGGGGCGCCAAGTTCGTCGTACCGATTCCGGAAGCGAAAATCATCGAGCCGGGGGCGGTTTCGTGAAGGTAGTGCTGTTCTGCGGCGGCATGGGCACGCGCATCCGCGAGTACTCGGAGGCGGTGCCGAAGCCGATGATCCCGATCGGCTCGCAGCCGATCCTGTGGCACATCATGGATTATTACAGCCGCCATGGGCACAACGATTTCGTCCTGTGTCTCGGCTACAAGGCCAACACGATCAAGGACTTCTTCCTCAACCATAAGCCCTACGCCTTTTCCGATCTGGTCGTGTCGGACATGGGCAACAAGATCGAGACGCTCGGCGAGCAGCGGGCGGATTGGCGGGTTTCGCTGATCGATACCGGCGCGTGGCGCAATATCGGCGAGCGGCTGTGGGCGGTGCGCGACCTGGTAAAGGATGAAGACTACTTCCTGGCAAATTACAGCGACGGGCTCAGCGACGCGCCGTTGGACGACATGATCGAGACCTTCAAGGCGAGCGGCAAAACCGCCTGCTTCCTCGCCGTGCACCCAATGGTGACTTTCCATCTGGCTCGCATCGACGACGGCGGGCGCGTATGCGAGATGGTCGCTTCGGACAATGCCGACATGTGGATCAATGGGGGATACTTCGTCTTCCGGCGGGATATCTTCGACTACATGCGCGAGGGTGAGGAGCTGGTCGTCGAACCGTTCCAGCGCCTCATCGAGGCGGATCAGTTGATGGCTTACAAGTACGAGGGATTCTGGCGCGCAATGGACACGCTGCGCGATCGCCAAGTGCTCGAGGAAATGGTCGAACGGGGCCACATGCCCTGGCGCGTGCGCGACAAGACACGCGCGCTGCGTTCCAATGGCAAGTAGGACGACATGCTCGCGCTCGATCTTGCGCAGCCCGGACGAGAACTGAAGGTTCTGTGCCTTGGCGCGCACGCTGACGACATCGAGATCGGCGCCGGCGGCACGATGCTTAGCTGGATTGCCGGCGGCGCGCGGCTGGATGTGCTCTGGTGCGTGCTGAGCGCACACGGCGATCGCGCTGACGAAGCGCAAGCCTCGGCTGAAGACTTCCTAAATGGCGCGGCCAGCCACGCGGTTGCACTCGGTGCATTTCGGGATTCATACCTTCCGTACGAAGGCGCGGCCGTGAAAGCTTGGATGGAAGGGCAAAGGCAGCGCATGCCCGCGCCCGACGTCGTGCTCACCCACCGCTCGGACGACGCCCATCAAGACCATCGGCTGACGAACGAGTTGGCGTGGAATCTCTATCGAGATAGCCTCATACTTGAATTCGAAATCCCAAAGTGGGACGGTGATTTGGCGCGCAGCAACGCCTATGTCGAACTCTCGCCCGAGACACTCGACCGCAAGGTCGCCCTGCTTGAGCGTCACTTCGGCAGTCAGCGTTCCAAGGCGTGGTTCGACGCCGAGACCTTCCGCGGGTTGGCGCGGCTGCGCGGGGTCGAATGCCGGACGCGTTATGCCGAGGCGTTCACCGTACGCAAGTTGCTGCTCCGGTGAACTGCCGAGCTCACGGGCCCCTCAGGCGGAGGGCGTAGGGTGAAGTACAGGGCGGGCGACCGGATCGTAGTGCGCAGCAAGGAGGAAATCCTTGCCACGCTCGATCCCGACGGTTGTCTGGATGGCATGCCTTTCATGCCGGAAATGTTCGCCTATTGCGGCGGATCGATGCGCGTGCACCGCCGCGCGCACAAGGCATGCGACACCATCGCGGGCATGTCTTCGCGGCGCTTGCCCGAAAGCGTCCTGTTGGAGGGGGTGCGGTGCTCAGGTGCGGCGCATGGCGGCTGTGAGGCGCAATGCTCGGTGTTCTGGAAGAGCGCATGGCTGAAGCCGGCCGATGGAGACGATGACAGCCCAGCGGTTGCGACGGGCGGCTGCACCGAGGCCGATGTGGCGCAAGCGGCCAGGATCGATGCCGGAGGGCAAGTGCGCTATCGCTGCCAAGCGACTGAGTTCCCGCGTTACACGACGCCATTGCGTACGCGCGAACTCGATCAGTACGCCGAGGATTATGCCTCCGGAAACGTCACGCTGAAGGAAATGGCGCTGACCGCATCGTACTTTCTGTTCAAATTCTTCGGTCGCCCCGCCTATGCCGTTCAAGCCAACTGGTACCGTTCGTTCTACGACTGGTTTCAAGGGCTTTGGGGGGGCGTGCCGTACCCGCGGCGGCCTGGCGTGGCCCGGCCGGGAGAGCCGGAGCCGGTCGAGAGCTTGAACCTCCAGGCCGGAGAACTCGTGCGTGTGAAGCCGTACCAAGAAATTCTGCAGACGCTGAACCACGACGGAATGAATAGAGGACTGTTTTTCGACGCCGAGATGGTCCCTTATTGCGGCGGAATCTATCGTGTGCGCGCGCGCGTCAATACGTTCGTCAACGAGAAAACAGGCAAGCTCATCCAGCTCAAGACCCCCGCTGTCATTCTCGAAAATGTCTGGTGCCGCGGCCGCTACAGCGCGTTTCGCGCTTTCTGTCCGCGCGCGATTTACGCCTGGTGGCGCGAGATTTGGCTGGAGCGTGTTCCAGCGGGAACAGAAGAAAGCGTTGCGTCCTCGCTCGGCGCGCGAGAGATATTGAAGCCGCGGAGAAACGAGTCGCTTGTGTGAGCGACGGCAGGGTCCTGCCAGGCCGAAATAGGTGTCGACGCCGATGACAACTGATTCTGCATCGGCAGGACTTCCGCCGGGCGGCGGCGACGTTTCCGTCAATGCCGCCGTGCGGCAAGGTTTCCTATGGAACATGCTGAACTTCCTGTTTTCGCAGGGGGCCGGCATCGTCATCTTCATCGCGCTCTCGCGGGCCGTTACGCCAGCCATCTTCGGCGTGTTTGCGCTGGCTGCGGTGCTGGTGGACATGTTCTCGCTGCAGGGGCGCTGGGCGTCGATGGACGCCATCATTCAGCGCCGGGATTTTTCGTCCTCGGCGCTATCATCTGCATTTTTTTCGCTGACAGGCATCGCGACGCTCGTCACGGCGGGGGCCTGGGCCGCGTCCGAATGGGCAGCAGGCGCCTTTGCCTCGCCCTCGCTGGCGCAGGTTCTGCCTGCTCTTGCGCTCACGCTATTGCTGGTTCCGCCCATGGTCATCATGGACGCGCTGCTGATGCGCCGGCTGCAATTTCGCGCACAAGCGATTCGCTCGATCATCGGGACGCTCCTCGGGGGCGTCGTCGGCATTGCCGTGGCATTCAGCCCCGCGGTCGAGTGGGCGTTGGTGGCGCAGAGATTTGCCAGCACGCTGACGACGGTCGCCGTGTTGTTCGCATTTACCCGCTGGAGGCCTCGCTTGGTTTTCGACGCATCGAGCGCGTCAGGCTTCTTGCGGCGCGCCGGTCAGCTTTGGGGCACAACCGTATTGGCGTCCGCGCATGTGCGGGTCATCGACGCCTTCGTCGGTTTGCGCACTGGCGCCGTCGACGTGGGGTTCGTCAGCGTGGCGCGGCGTTTCGAGAGCCTGCTGCACGGACCCGTCACCAGTCCCATTCAAGGGCTGTGGGTGCCGGTGCTTTCGGCGCTGCGTGAGGATAAGACCGAGAGCTGGCGGCTTTTCTTGCGGCTTTCCCAGCTCGCGGCTTTGATCGCTCTGCCCGCGTTTCTCGGCCTTGCACTTGTCGCCAACGACCTGATCGCCGTCGTGTTCGACGATCGCTACCTGGCCGCCGGGCCGGTGCTGGCGGCGGTCGGCGTGCAGGGTCTATTCATGCCGGCCGGGTTCTTCGCCAATCTCGTCTTTGCCGGCCTCGACAGAAGCGATCTTTCGCTCAAGTTCTCCCTGGCCGCGCTCGCCGTCTGCACGCCGGCGCTATGGTTCGCCGCCGGGTACGGTCCTGTGGCGGTGCTGTTGACCGCCGCTCTTGTCCTTGGACTGTTTGGCGTTTTGGCGACGGGCGTCCAGATACGCATGCTTCACGGCCGATATGTCGATTTCGCTCTTGCGCTTGCGCCCGGCTACTCTGCTGCGCTGACGATGTCGATTGCCTTACTGGCGCTGCAATGGGCCGCCCCTATGGACAGCCACTTCATAAGTCTCGTGACGCATATTGCTGTCGGCGCGGCGATTTATGTCGGCTGGCTGTTTCTTTTTCACCGCGCCCAACTGGGCGAGGCGTGGTCATTCTTGATGCATGGCCGTTCCAACGTACTGGCGCCGGCCGCCGTAGCGGCCGCAGAGTGATCAGAACAGGTTCTCGCGCGCGATGCGGGCTGCGTTCGCCATCAGCGTGAATGTGAGATTCTTGGCCGGGAGCGACGGGAAGGTCGAACCATCGGCAACGATGAGGTTGTCGAATGGGCGCAAGCGTCCGCGCCGGTCGGCGGTAAAGTCGCCGCCGTTATCGAGCATCGGCATTGTGCCGGCATAGTGCACGCTGGCGCCCATCGGGCGCATGCGCGTCATGGTCGGCGGCGCCACGCAGCCAAGCGCTCCGAGAAAGCCGCGGAAGCGGCGGATCATGGCGTTGACCCGAGCGTTCTCAGCGGTGGGCGGCGTGTAGGTTATCATGAGCCTGCGCGACCCATCGGCGCCTGTCTCAAGCGCGATGCGGTTCTCCGGCCGCCGCGTGTCGGGGAAGTTGATGTTGGCAAGGCCCAGCGCGCCGTGGATATCCCGGAAGAGGCCTGCGGACGCGCGCATGCCAACAGGCAGGTTTTGCATGACCGGATGGATCATCGCGGTGGTGAGCGTGGTGACAAGACCGTGCACGTAATCGAAGGCCCGATCGCCGGGTGCGCCAATGGCGAGCTGGTGGTACTGGTAGGACCGGTCGTCGAAGCGCGCGCCTAGCCGTTTCAGGTTGACGAACGGCATCAACACCTGGCGGTTATCCATGAGCCCTTCGAGCTCATGGCGCAGTCCGGACCGCAGCAAGGAGTCCAGAAGAATCCGCGCCGAGGATATCGTGCCCGCCGCCAGCACGAGCGCACCGACCTCCTGCTTTAGCTCAACGCCGCCATCGAGTCGCCTGGCGATGACGTGCGAAATCCTGTTCGCATCGTCGTAGGTAAAGTGCTCGACGCAAACGCCGGCGAGGTACTGGAAGCGCGCATTCCGCCGGCATGCCTCCAGCGTAACGGACGGGGTATAGAAAGACTGGTTCGGACAGCCCCAGAGGCAACGGCCGCAGAGCGTGCAGGCAGCGCGCCCGGCATGATCGCGCGACAGGCTCGCGGAGCGCGCGCGTCCCAGATAGAGGCGGTGTTGCGCTGTCAACGTCGTGCGTTTAGCGTTGTAGGAGTCAAACAGTTGCGCAGAGTGGGCGTCGAGCGCGATCGGCGGCAACAAGCCCTCGTGCACCGGATAGAAGGCGCCCAGATCGTCGTCGCCAACGCCCGACACGCCAATGCGTGCAGCCACTTCGCCATAGGCCGGGCCCATCGTCTCCCAGCCGAATGGAAAGGCCTCGAGCTCGCCGTCGTTGAACGGATAGGCGCCGCCAGTCCAAGCTTGCGCCAAGCCGCCGCCTGCGAACGATTGCAGCGGCTGAAACCCCCGCGCGACAATTTCGTGGCCCGGCAATGGCGCAAATACGTACGACTTGCTGGGAGGGAAACCGTAATATTCCGAAGTCTCCGTCGGCAGGATCAGGGATTCGTAGTCGGCGCCGAGGAAGTAGCGCACCGGATCGTCGAGATCGCGTTTGAGGTCGTTGAGCGAGGCTGCCGGGGCTGCCGGTGGCGCGGGGCTGCGTCCGACGTCGAGCATGACCACGCGGCGTCCAAGCTCGAGCGCCGTGGCGGCGAAATGCACCGCGCTGGCGCCGGCGCCGACGATGACGATCGGGTCGCGGATCATTGCGCCGGCTTTGCGCGCAAGAAAGCGTGTGCGGGCGCAAAGAAGAGCGTTGCGACCAAGAAGCTCAACCCGGCCGCCGCCCCGCGAAGCGTCATCCGTGCGAGCGCGCGCGCGGCCCCGCCGGGTCCGGGCGCGTCAAGCGCTTCGAAGCTCGGCGAGGAGGACTCCAGGATCGCGATCGCGAGCACCAGTTTGGCGCGCAACGTGCTCTTGCGTGCGAGCAGACCGCTATAGGAATCGGCAAGAGCCAGCCCGAGGCGTCCGCCACGCGAGACACGCAGCAGCAATGCGTCGAACGCCGTGGCTGGCGCGAGCGTTCGACGGCTGTGAAAATCGCGGTACTTGCCGAGCTGATAAGCGGTCGGCTCAAGTCCGGTCAGATAGCTGGCGTAGTGCGTGAACTCTGCGTCCAGACTACCGTCGCCGGGATCGGTCGTGCTGACGGTGCGCGGAGCCGGCCGGGGGTTAGGCAGAATACGCGCGTGCTCAGGGTGGGGATCGGCCAGCCCGTCGTTGGCGAACGTGGCCAATTGGCCGGCGGTCAGCGGCAGCGCCGGCAACAGCGGCGCTTCCAGCACAGCCAGCATGGTCCGCGCGAGGCCAAGCGGCGCGGAAACGAAGCGAGGCGATCCGGCGCCGCCGTGTGTCGTGCGCAGACGGCGGTAGAGTTCGCGCAAATCGTAGCGCTCGGGCCCGCCCAGTTCGATCAGACCGGGTCTGAAGTCCGGGCTTGAGACAAGCATCGCCACCGCTTCGGCGACATCGTCGACATCGATCGGCTGCACCAGGCGATTCCCATCGCCGAAGATCGGTGAGACGGGCAGGCGGGCAAGCTTGGCGAGACTCATCTCAATCGGCGAGCCTGGACCAAGAATCATGGTGGGGCGGACAATCACCGAGGCGAAAGGCGCGTCGCGAACGAGCGCTTCGGCGGCAAGCTTGGAGTCCGCGTAGTGGTAGTGGCGCCGGTCTGCAAACTTGGCGGCAATGCTGCTGACGAAAACGAAGCGCGGCACGCCGGCGCGGACGCTGGCGTCAATCAGCGCGCGCGTGGCTTCGACATTGCCGCGCACGTACGCTTGGCGGCTCGCCTTGCCGGTGATCGCCGCCAGGTGCGCGACACACTGCGCGCCTTCAAGCGCGGCTTCGTAACGATGGGGCTCAGCGAGGTCGGCTTGGATCCAGCGCGCGCCGCTTGGCCAATCGGATGCTGCCGGGCTGCGTCCGATGCCGATGACGGCAAGCCCCTTCTCACGCAGCAGACGTACGAGTTTTCGCCCGACGAATCCGCCCGCTCCGGTGACGACGATGGCGTTCATTGCTGCAACTGTCGGCTAGGCGGGCGGCGCCGGTTCACTTGACGGCGTCAGCGGCGACAGCGATGGCCGCAGGGCGTTTGCTGTCGCGGGCCGGAGGCTGCGGCCGCCCGTTGGCGACTTCTTCCACGATGTAGACCGGCCGCGGCTTCACCTCATTGAAGACGCGTCCGAGATATTCGCCCAGAATGCCCAGGCAGATGAGCTGTACGCCGCCAAGGAACAATACGGCGACGACGATGGTCGCCCAGCCTTCAACGGTAACGCCCATGGCCACCTGCACAAACACCGACAGGAGGTAGAGAAACGCCATGGCCGAGGCGATGTAGCCCATCCAGGTCGCCACGCGCAGCGGCGCGCTGGAGAATGAAGTCAACCCGTCCAGCGCGAACTTGATCATCTTGGCCAGAGGATACTTGGTTTCACCGGCATAACGCTCATCGCGCTCATACATGATGTACGTCTGCTTGAAGCCCACCCAGCTGACGAGGCCGCGGATGAAGCGGTCTTTCTCGCGCATCGCACGCAACTGTTCGGCCACGCGGCCAGAGATCAGGCGGAAATCGCCGACATCCGGCGGGATGTCGATATTCGCGATCGAGCGTAGCACACGATAGAATGCAGCGGCTGTGATCAGCTTGAACTGCGTTTCG
>CAZHWA010000009.1:15458-16200 GCA_964536175.1 uncultured Terricaulis sp.
CCTTTGCGCGCGGCACGGCGCGCGTAAACCACGTCGTTGCCTTCCCGCCACTTGGCGACCAGTTCAGCGATGAGTTCTGGCGGATCCTGCAAATCGGCGTCGATAAACACCACCGCGTCGCCGGTGGCGTGGTCAAGACCGGCGGTGATAGCGATCTGGTGTCCGAAGTTACGCGAAAACTTCACCACCTGAACGCGCGGATCGCTTTGGGCGAACCCGCTCATGATCTGGTAGCTGCCGTCCTTGCTGCCATCGTCGACATAGACGAGTTCGTAGTCGCAATCGGCGATCGCGCGCATCGCCGCCGTGGCGCGTGCGTGGAATGCGGCGATGCCTTCGGCCTCATTGAAGACCGGCACGACCACGGAGATGAGCGGCTTCGCAGTCATCGAGAACCCGGTTTTCCGCCCCACTTGGTAAACTGGCGCCTGCCCAGCGCCAGAGCTGCTCACGTCCTGCAAAAGTATTCCTTCGTAGCGGCGCTTTATGCAAGCGGTCGACCTCAAAAGGGTTCATTTTTCGCGCGCTGCGGGCGTTCGCACGACGGATGCGCCGCTCTTGGTCATGGGCTGGACCGGACCCCATCGGCATGATTGAAGTTCCGGCACGAGGGCGCACGGGGTGAGCGGAAACAGCGAGGTCTTGGAAGGCGCGCCTGCTCGCCTCATGAAGGCGTCCGCGGACGCGCCCAGACTGTGGTTGTGGCTAACGCTGGGCCTTGCGGTCGCGCATGCGGCGTTGG
>CAZHWA010000010.1:0-15642 GCA_964536175.1 uncultured Terricaulis sp.
TGGCCCTTACGAGCCGATCGTCAGTTGTTCGACAATGCCGCGTGCGGGGCGTCGCGATCAGCGCAATGCGACGCCATCCATGAAGGTCTGAACCGCCGCATCGATTTGATCGCCAACCTCGGCCTCGGTGGGCGGCGGGCGAATGCCCCAAATCACTTGGCGCATAGCGCCGCCAGTGCACATTTCGACGAAATGTTCAGCGGCGGTCTCTGGCGCGGCTTTGCGCAGCACGCCGTTCGCCATTGCCTCGGCAAAGAAGCCAACGAATTGGGAGAACGCGGGCACCACACCGGCCTCGAAGAAAATGCGTCCCACCTCGGGTAATTGCGTCGCTTCGCCAGCGGCAAGGCGCTGCAGCGAGATGAACTTGTGGGAGGTTAGTCGGGCGACTGCGAGTCGGCCAAACGCGCGCAACCAGTCGCGGAAACCATCGGCGCTTTGAGTTGCATCGCGATCGTTCGACGGCACATCGAGGGATTGCCCACTCTCCACGTCTTGAACCACCGCAAACAGCAAGTCTTGTTTGGATGGAAAGTGACTGTAGAGCGTGGCTTTGGAACCACCTACACGCTCGACGATCCTGTTCATCGAGACGTTGGCGTAGCCTTCGGCGAAGAAGAGCTCCTCCGCTGCTTCGATAATAGCTTGCCGCTTCAGGTCCCGCCGGGTTCTCGCAGGTTGCGCGACGTTCGTCTTCGGATTGGCGGACGGCAGAGGGGACTCGCTGGCACGTGTGGGCGGAAGCGAACGTTCCTTATTGGCGGCGCTTCCCTTGTGCAGAGCATAGCCCTGGAGGAATGCCTTCGCTGCGGCGTCGACGTTGGCGGCAATTTCGGCGGACGTGGGTCGAGGTGCGATGCCCCAGATCTGACGGCGCCATAACCAGCCGCAACACATTTCCATGAATTGATCGGTCGCTAGCATCGGATCCATCGGCCGCAGCGCTCCGGCTTCCATTGCCGATTTGAACAGCGTCGACACTCTTTGACGTGCGGGCAGAATTGCTTGCTCAAAATACGCATGGCCGAAGTCCGGAAAGCGCAGCGCCTCGGAGGCGGCCAGTCGCTCCATGCCCACAATGTCCGGTGATGTCCGGCCCGCCATCGCAATGCGCCCGAACTCACGCAAGAAGGCCGGAAAGTCCTGCTCAGGATGGGTCTTCATCGCCCTCGCGACGTGGTCGGCGACCACATAGTCTGCAAGCGCCAGCAGCAAGTCGTCTTTCGAGGCAAAGTGCGAGTAGAGCGTCGCTTTTGATCCCCCGACGCGCGCGACGATCTCGTCCATTGAGACCCCGCTATAGCCGTGTGCAAAGAACAGATCCTTGGCCGCCGCCAGGATTGCCTCGCGCTTCTCGTCACGGCGGGACTTGTTCTCTGACGGGTCGCCTCCAGAAATCGTACCGGGTCGTACACTTTTCGATTGACGGGACATTCAGCCTCGAATATGAACTGTACCGGACAGTACGAACTGTTCAGTACAGTTTAATATGGAGCGGTTCGCCGGGTTTGCCAACCCTGCGCCCATCCGGGGAGAGCGATTATGTCAGCCATACCGACCGAGACCGACGTTTTGATCATTGGTGCGGGTCCTACAGGTCTCGCCCTAGCTACCTCATTGGCTCAAGCCGGCGTCGACCACGTCCTGATCGACAAACTTGAGGCCGGTCAGAACACCTCGCGCGCCGCGGTCATCCACGCCCACACGCTCGAAGCGCTGAAGGACCTTGGTGTCGCCGATCGGCTTTGCGAGAACGGACTAAAGCTCACCCGCTTTTCGATCCGCGACCGTGATCGTGTGCTTATGCGACTGAGTTTCGATCAACTGCCGTCCGAATTTTCCTGCCTGTTGATGACGCCGCAAAATGTCACTGAGCAGATCCTTGCCGAGCGGCTTGGCGAACTCGGTGGAAAGATTCACCGCGGCGTGACGGCCGAAAGCCTCGAACGCGGCAAAACGCATGTCCGCGCATGGTTGCGCGATGGTGAGGCCTCGCGCGCGATCGATGCGCGCTACGTCGTTGGCGCTGATGGCATGCACTCAATCGTACGGGAAAGCGCCAACATTGGTTTCGATGGGGCGCAATATGCCCACTCATTCGTGCTTGCCGACGTCAAAATGACTTGGTCGCCGGGGCGCGAAGAGGTGTTCTTGTTCTTCACAGAACATGGACCGCTTGTGATTGCGCCACTTCCCAACGGCAATTTCCGCATCGTTGCGGCCATGGAAAATGCGCCGGAGCGCCCTGACGCTGCTTGCATCCAAGAAATCATCGACCGTTACGGCCCCACAGATGCGCAGGCGCTCGTAGCTCAAGTTGATTGGAGTTCGCGGTTTCGCATTCACCATCGGCTGGCCAAGTCGTACCGGCGCGGAAGGCTCCTCATCATGGGCGATGCGGCGCACGTGCACAGTCCGGCTGGCGGGCAGGGTATGAACACTGGGCTCGTTGATGCAACGGTGCTCGGACGGGTGCTGGCTGGCGTTGTCTCTGGGGCGCAATCGGAGAGAGCGCTCGACGCCTATGAACGCCTGCGGAGACCAGCCGCGCGCAAAGTGCTGCAACTCGCAGACGGACTCACCCGAATGGCCATGACTCAAGGCGCTTTTGCGCGTGGCGTCCGCAATGCGCGGCTCAGCGCATTGAATCACCTCGCTCCCGCCAAGCGCGCGATGACGATGAACCTTTCCGGTCTTAGTCGACGCGCGCAGGCCAACCCCTCGCGCTGACCAGCCAACCTGAAGTCATGCTGATACTTTCAAGGAGGGTACGCTGATGCCCCACCAATGCAGATCTGCGTCCGTGCCACCCATCACGTGGGTGCGACGCCGCCACGCAAGCGCCTTGTTGGTCTCATGTGCCGTGCTTGTTGCCGGTTGCGCGACACCGCCGGACCTTGGCGTGCGGCCGGACATCATGCAGCCCGATCATTATGCCGTCGAACGCAGTTTTACCACGCCGCGTGGCGCCTGGCCGTCGGAGCGTTGGTGGGAAGCTTACGGCGACGCGCAACTCAACGCACTTATCGAAGAGGCCCTCGCGGATGCGCCTACTTTGGCAGCGGCCGCAGCTCGCATGCGTCAAGCTGAAGCGGCTGCGCAACAGGCAGGCGCCAACCGTCTGCCATCCATCACGGCGGACGCCAACGCGCAGGTGTCGGATTGGGACGTCTCGTTCGATTCGGGCGCTAATGCTCCGAGCGAATTGGCGGAGAGGGGGCGGGTAAGTCAGTCGAGCGCAGTCATTGGCGTCGCGTACCAAGTCGATTTCTTCGGGCGCAATCGTGCATCTCTCGCTGCAGCGACATCGCGAGCGGAAGCTGCTGAGGCGGAGTTTGCTGCAGCACGCCTGCAGCTCTCGAGTGCGGTCGCGCTCGCCTACGCGGAGCTCCTGCGCCTCCATGGCGATCGCGTCGCGATACAGCAAATCCTTCGGATGCGCGAAGAGAGCGCAAGGCTTGTCCGGCAGCGAGTCGTGCTGGGGGTGGAGAACGAAGGCCAGGCACATCAAGCCGACGCGAAGCTGCGCGCCGCGCGTGCCGAAGCTATCGGTACTGATGGCGCCATCGTGTGTGCCCGCAACGCCATCAGCGCCTTGCTTGGAAAGGGGCCCGATAGGGGGCTTGATATTGCTCTTCCACAGAGTGCGCGGCTCACTGCGATAGGGCTGCCGGGCAGGGTGGAGCTTGATCTCGTCGGACGGCGACCCGATCTCGTTGCGGCGCGTCTTCGCGCTGAAGCGGTCGCATCGCGTATCGACGTCGCACGCGCGGATTTCTATCCGAACGTCAACCTCGTCGCACTCATTGGATGGGAGACGTTTGCCGTCAATCGCCTTGGCGACGTGCGCGGGCGCTTTGCACAGTTCGGGCCGGCGCTGTCGCTGCCGATTTTCTCGGGCGGACGCATCGAAGGCGGCTATCGCGGCGCGCGTGCAGAGTACGATGAAGCGGTCGCACTCTATGATCAAACGCTAGCGAACGCGCTGCGCGAACTTGCTGATGCACTTAGCGAGCGGCGCACGCTGGAAGGGCAACTAACAGAGGCGCGCGAAGCGCTCGTGTCATTCGAGGCTGCTTATCGCGTAGCGCGGGCGCGTTACGAAGGTGGGCTGACAAGTTACATCGATGCGCTTGCGGTGGAGGACGGGCTCGTCGCGCAACGGCGCGCGGTCGCGGACCTCGAAGCGCGAACCTTTTCTGCGGACATCAACTTCATACGCGCTCTGGGCGGCGGATTTGTTGCGCCTTGAACGCCAAGCACAAAGGAGAAATCGCCATGGCGGACGATTTGAGATTTCAAGACCCCGGCGTTGTCGCGCCAACATCCGACGTGTCCATCGACCGAGACGATCACGAGATCGATGGCCGTCTCACACACTTGCGCAAGCGGCTCTTATTGGGCCTTGGTGGCGCGGTGTTGGCGGCGGTGCTCTTCGGCACGGGATCTTGGTTTGTCGATGGCGCGCGCTATGTATCAACCGACAACGCCTATGTCGGAGCCGAAACTGCGCAGATCAGCGCGCAAGTTTCGGGGCAAATCCTGGAAGTGCGCGTGTCGGACACGCAAGAAGTGCGCCGTGGGGACGTTCTTGCTCGCATCGATGTCGCCGACGCCACGCTCAACGTTCACCGCGCGGAGGCGGACTACCGCCGCACGCTTCAACGCATTCGCCAATACTTTGCTCAAGAGGCCCTAGCGAGTGCTCAAGTGCGTGCACGGCAAGCAGAGCTCGAACGGGCAACGCTCGACTATCAGCGCCGACGCACCCTCGCTCAAACGGGTGCAGTGTCTGCGGAAGAACTAACCGCCGCGCGTGCAGGCTTTGATGCCGCACGCGCCAATCTTACGGCGGCGCAACAACAATTGAGCGCGCAGCGCGCACTGACGCGCGACTCTGACGTTGAGACTCACCCAGAAGCTGTCTCGGCGCGAGCAGCGTTGGACGCGGCGCGATTGAATTTGGAGCGTACAACGATGCGCGCGCCAATCGATGGCGTTGTCGTTCAACGCAATGTCCAAGTCGGCCAGCGTGTTGCGCCTGGGCAGCCCCTGATGAGCGTGACGCCGTTGGCAGACGCATACGTGGATGCCAACTTCAAGGAAAACCAAGTCGGGCGCGTGCGCATCGGGCAGGTCGTTGAGTTGACCTCCGATATCTATGGCCGCCGTGTTGTCTATCACGGTCGCGTCACGGGTCTGGGTGGCGGCACGGGCTCGGCCTTCGCAATCATTCCGGCTCAAAACGCCACCGGTAATTGGATCAAAGTCGTCCAGCGCGTGCCGGTGCGTGTGAGCCTGGATCGTGACGAGATCGCTGACCACCCGTTGCGGGTTGGAATGTCCATGCGCGCGCGCATCGATGTTTCCACCGCCCCTTGAGGCCCAGCTGCGTGAGGCGTGTGACCATGTCGAGAGTCGATCCAAGCAATCCAAGTGCAGAGGCGCCATTGCAGGGCGGCATGCTTCTGTTCGCTGCCATCGTACTGGCGAGCGCGAACTTTCTCGCCGTGCTCGACATGACTATCGCCAATGTATCGGTGCCGAACATCGCCGGCAGTCTAGGCGTGAGCGTCAATCAGGGCATTTGGATCATCACATCCTACGCGGTCGCTGAAGCGATCATCGTGCCGCTCACCGGTTGGATAGCCGGACGCTTCGGGGACGTGCGGGTCTTTACGACTGCGATGATTCTGTTCGGCGCCTTCTCCGCCCTTTGTGGCATGGCGCCGACACTTGGTCTCTTGGTCGCCGCGCGCATATTGCAGGGCCTGGCAGGCGGACTCCTGATGCCGCTTTCTCAGACACTGCTGTTGCGGATTTTCCCCAAGGACAAAGCCAACGTAGCCATGGCGCTGTGGGCGATGACGACGCTTGTTGCGCCAGTGCTCGGCCCTATTCTCGGGGGCGCGATCTGTGACAATCTTTCTTGGTCGGCGATATTCTTCATCAACGTGCCGTTAGCGGGGCTTTGTGCGCCGATCGCGTGGCGCATGTTGAGGCGCTATGAGACCGCGCCTGTGCGCGCGCCGATCGACAAAGTCGGCCTTGGGCTGCTTATCCTGTTCGTCGCGGCGCTCCAGGTTATGCTCGACATCGGCAAGGACGAGCGCTGGTTTGAGTCACCTACCATTTGTGCGCTTGCGGCGATTGCGGCCGTCGGCTTCGCGGCCTTTCTCATTTGGGGACTCACTGACCGCAACCCGATCGTCGATCTCAGAATCTTTCGGCACCGAGGCTTTAGCGCAAGCATCGCTACACTGACGCTGGGCTATGGGGCGCTGTTCGCCGTCAATGTGCTGACCCCTCAATGGCTGCAGATTCACATGGGCTATACGTCGGTCTGGGCCGGCATGACGACAGCCTGGTCCGGCGTGTTTGCCGTCTTCGTGGCGCCGATCGTCGGCGTACGACTAAGCAAAGTAGACCCACGCCGCCTCATCTTCATCGGTCTCATCTGGTTGGCGCTGGTCACCGCGTCACGTGCATTCGTGACCGACGAACATACCTATTGGCAAATCGCAATTCCTTTGATGCTTACTGGGATCGGGCTGCCATTCTTTTTCGTTCCGCTGACCACGCTATCGCTCGGCAATGTCTTGCCAAACGAGGTCGCTTCCGCGGCTGGCTTACTCAATTTCCTTCGGACTTTGTCCGGCGCAGTTGCGACCTCGCTCGCGACCACTATTTGGGACGACAGAAGTGCTGTCGCTCGCGCCGAGTTGGCAGGCGCATCTGATCGCAACGGCGCTATGGTGCACTCCATGATGCAGCAGGGACTGTCACACGATCAGGCGCTCGCGGCCTTGAACCACTTAGTTTCAGGGCAGGGCGTTACCATTGCTACCAATGAGGTGATGGCGCTGGTGACCCTGGCGTTTGGTTTGTCCGCCTTCATCATTTGGTTCGCGCCCAAACCTACGCACGTCGTCGACATGGCCGAAACCGGACACTGAGAGAAAGCTATGATCGTGAAGACCAAAGTGCAAAAGCTCGCCGAACTGGGATTGGCGCTTCCGTCGGCCCATCCGCCGATTGCCGACTATGTGAGGACCAAGCGCTCCGGAGACATGCTCTTCGTCGCGGGCCGCGTATCTGATCTACGAGGCGAAGTCGGAGCGGACGTCTCTTTGGAGGATGCCCGCGTCGCCGCGCGCGACACGATGCTGCAATTGCTGGCCATCGTGAACGAAGAGATCGGAGGTCTCGATGCGATCGAATCGGTCGACTTTGTGCGCGGCTTCGTTCGATCGGCGCGTCACTTCACGGAACAGCCCATCGTCATCGATGGAGCGTCGGAACTCCTAATTGCGCTCTGGGGTGAATCTGGGCGGCACGCGCGGACCGCAACCGGCGCGGCGCAACTGCCGTTCGGTGCGGCGGTGCAAATCGATATGATCATGCGCCTGGCGCCAGTTGGCGCAAGTGACACGCAGGGTCAGAAGCTATGACCGCGTTCGCTCCTCGTTACGCCGATCTGCCGGATGTCAGCTTGCCCTATGTAGACACGGGCGAAGGCGCACCGATCGTATTCATGCACGGCGCACTAGGCGATTGGCGCACTTGGCGAGGCGTGCTGCAGCACATTCCAAGGAGCTTTCGCGCGATCGCATACACGCAACGCTGGTTCGGGACCGATCCGCGAAGCCATCGCGGCGCGAGTTTTGGAACTCAACAACAAGCCGACGATCTGATTTCATTCTTGGACGCGCTCGCCTTGCCAGCGACACACGTAGTGGCCTGGTCCCTGTCAGCACACTCCGCACTTGCGGCGGCCGTCCGCGCCCCCGACCGCATCCTTTCACTTCGGCTCTACGATCTTGGGTTTCCGACCTTTGTTGATGCACCCGAAACTCTCTCTGCCATCGCGGCATACGGGGAGGCGACGTTTGCACCCATTGTGGACGCCACAGGGCGCGGAGATCGGATCGGCGCGGTTCGCGCAATGATCGATGCATCGGGCGAGACTGGTCATTTCGATCAACAGCCTCAGGGCGTGCGTGAGGTGCATCTCGACAACGGCCACTCGATCGATCTGGTCCTCAAGCAAACACCACCTGTGCTTATCAGCTCGAGCGATCTGCGCAATTTGAACGCTCCCACCTCCGTCGCGTGGGGAGAACGGAGTGGCGGCCACCTGCTCGTGTCGCAAGCCGCGGCCGCGCTCATTCCGAGGTGTCGTGGGCAAGAGATTGAAGGTGCAAATCATCTTTGGCCGGAGACGGCGCCAGCGGCGTTTGCTCGCTTCGTAACTTCCGAGATCAATACAGCGTCTCGCGATAGAGGAGCGCAAGGATGACACAGCGCATCACGTACCGCGGCGTCGTGTACCCGTGGCAATGCGATCACAACGGGCACATGAACGTGATGTGGTACGTTGGAGAGTTCGATGAGGCGACTTGGTGCTTGTTTGCAAACTTGGGCCTGACGAGAGAGTATCTCCGCGAAACCCAGCGAGGCATGGTCGCAGTCGAGCAGCAGCTAAGCTACCAACGCGAACTCCACGCCGGTGATACACTCACCATCAGCTCTAGGCTCCTGCACGTCGGCAATCGGTCGATCAAGTTCGAGCACGTTATGCGCAAGAGTGACCAAGACGTGGTTGCTGCGGTCGCCATGCTAACTGGCGTGCAGATCGACGTTGGCGATAGGCGGTCTCGTGCGTTCTCGGAGGAGGTCAGGCTTTCGCTCGCATCCGCGTGTGCTTGAGTTTCGGCGAGCGCATGCCCTGTGGCAATCGAAAGACGATTGAATCGGCGGCGGTCATGACACGAGTCGGCCCTAGAGCACAGTATCCACAATCGGCGATCATGAGCCGCATTGGTGGGTTGGGCGTGGGCGGCCCGGGGCTCAAGTGCGCCTATCAGTTGGCGAAACCGACTTCGAAATGCTTCGTGCGGTGCTGTCAACGAGGAGGCGAGACGCGAGCGGTCTCTGCAAATGGCCGAAACATCCGACGGTAGACGCCTGGCGTTAGCCCGGTGCATCGTCTGAACAATCGCCTGAAAAAGGCCGGGTTGTCATAACCGACGATGGCCGCAATCTCATCCGCTGAGGCGGAATCGGTTTCAAGGAGGCGTTTGGCCTCCTCGATCCGGAGGTTTTGCACATGAGCGATGAGTGTTGAGCCTGTCGCGGTCTTGAAGCGTCGGTTCAAACTCCTCTCGGGAACGCCGCATGCCGTCACCACGCCCGATACAGCATTGTCCTCGCGGAAATGGATCGCTAGCCATTCCTCTGCGCGACGCACCACAGAATCCGCATGCGGTTGCCGGCGCACCAGATTGGCATAGGGCAATTGGCCCTCGGCATGCCACTTAAGCAAATAGACCTTGGAAATGCGCAGCGCTTCTCCTGGGCTCACATGACGCGAAATGATGTGGAGCGCCAGATCATGCCACGAGGTCGTGCCGCCAGCGGTGACAATGCGGCCCGCCTGATCGGCGATCACCAAATTGGGCGCCGGGTTGAATCGGACCGAAGGAAAACTCCGGCGAAATAGATCTTCGTAGCCCCAGTGTGAGGTGGCCTCACAACCATCAAGCAGTCCCGTCGCCGCCAGGAGAACCGAACCTGAGCATGCCGTGTATATGGTGGCGCCGTTTCGATGGCAGGTGCGAATCCAGTTCTTGAGTTCGGCGTAGCGCTCACGCATGTCGTCGTTCGGCGCTAGCCACAACTCCGGTAGAATAAGTACTTGCGGCGCGGTCGCCTCTGCGATGGATAGGTGAGGCGCAACGGGGATGCCGTTTCCGCATTGAAACGGCGCACGCGACAACGACACGATTCTCGGAGCGATCAGCTTATCGCCAGGATCCTCACCGGACAGTTCGCGCCAAAGCGTGCCTGTAGCGGCGAGCACGTCAACCATGCCGTAGAGCGCCGATCCCGCCGTCTCCGGAAGCGCGAGAATGAGCGCGTCGATGTTCTTTGGATTTGGCACCGCCCAGCTCGAATTTGGCGCAAAAGGACCGATCTTGGCGTTTCTCGCGCTGATGCTCGCCGCTGTCCACGTCTAATCGGGAGGCCGTCACCTCGGCCAGTCCCGGCCGGGCCTCAAATAAGGAGACTGGACATGCAAGCCCATCAATCCGTCGTGCAGAAGCCGACCCACGTCAACGGCCTCAGCGTGCAGGCCGCCATCGACACGATCGCGGCGCTCAAGGCCGACAAGAGCCTCGCCCGGTTTCAATTCCGCGCCAAAAACGAGTGGATCAGCGGCGGCGAAAATCGCTCGACGATCCGGGATTTCTTCGGCGCAGGGCGGGAAGATACGTCGCGCACGTCGGACTTTGTCTTCACCAATGGCGAACCGCCGGTGCTGCTCGGCGACAACGAGGGCGCCAACCCGGTCGAGTTTCTGCTCCACGCATTGGCGGGTTGTGTGACTACGACATTCGTGCTGCACGCCATGGCGCGCGGCATCACAGTCCTGGAGTTGTCGACCGAGCTCGAAGGCGACCTCGATCTTCAAGGTCTGCTCGGCCTCGATGACAGCGTCTTCCCCGGCTACGAGCGGATCCGCATCAAAATGCATGTGAAGGCGGACTGCACCGAAGAGGAACTCGATGCGCTGCTGGCTTACGCCGAGAAACATTCGCCGGTCTGCAACACCGTCTGCCGACCAGTTCCCGTTGTGATCGAGCGCGCCAAGGCGTGACGCAAGTCCGGTTGAGTGGGGCGTCGTTCGCGGGGCCCCACTTCCGGTCGAGGTCGAACGGAGCACGTTGATGAAGGTGTTTGTCTTGGGGGGCACCGGCGCCATCGGCCGGTGCGCCGTCCGCGCTCTTGTGGCATCTGGCCACACGGTTTCAGCGCTCGCTCGCTCGCGCGAAGGTGCGGACAGGCTGAAATCGCAAGGCGCGACTGCAGTGCGACTGTCGCTGTTCGACACAATCGCGCTTGGGAACGCCTTTCAGGGCTTTGACGCCGTTGTAAACTTGGCGACCGCCATCCCACCGACCGCGAAGTTCATGCACCGCGCGGCGTGGGAGCAAAACGATCGCATACGTACAGAAGGCTCTGCCGCGATTGCCGACGCGGCTCTTGAAGCAGGCGTGCCGCGCGTCGTCCAGGAATCCGTCATTGTGCTCTATCGCGACGGCGGCGAGACTTGGATCGACGAGCATTGGCCCACCGACAACTATGCGTTGGTAGCGTCTTGTCACGCCGCCGAAGCGAGCGCGCGACGCTTTAGCGACGCCGGCGGCGTCGGCGTTGTGTTGAGGTTTGGATCGCTGTACGGCCCAGGCGCGGCCCACAGCGAAGAGACGTTGGCGTTGGCGCGTCGCGGCATCGGCATCATGGCCGGGCCGTCCCAGGCTTACCAAAGCTCAATCTATGTGGAGGACGCCGGCGCGGCGGTCGTCGCCGCGCTCAATGTTTCAGCTGGTGTCTACAATGTCGTCGATGATGAACCACTGACGAAACGCGGCTACGCAGACGCCACAGCAACAGCGATCGGTCGGCGGCCGTGGCTGCGCGCGCCTGGTCGCTTGGCTGTCTTGCTCGGCGCAAATTCGACCGCGCTCACACGATCACTCCGTGTAAGCAATAGCAAGCTTCGCAACGCCTCCGGTTGGAATCCAAGATTTCGCAGCGCCAATGAGGGCCTGCAGGAGATGGCTGCCGTCACATCGTTCGCGAACGTCTGATTCCGGCGAACCTAGGTCGGTCCGAAGAGGCTGCGAGAATGGCCGGCCTAACGCGAACCGGCCATTCCCAAAATCTCAGAGATCGACGCCCTCTGAAATGGCGATGGCGTCATCTACCTCAACGCCGAGGTAACGAACGGTGCTTTCAAGCTTCGAGTGCCCGAGCAGCAGTTGCACGGCGCGTAGGTTGCCGGTCTTTCGGTAGATCAGCGCCGCCTTGGTTCGCCGCAGCGAGTGCGTTCCATAGGTGGCCGGGTTGAGCCCGATTGAGCGAACCCAGTCCTGTACGATGCGCGCATACTGCCTCGTTGACAGGTGAGGGGATCCGGCCAGGCGGCTCGGGAAGAGGTAGTCACCGGAGCGAAGGTGGTGGCGCTGGATCAGCTTGCTGACCGCGTTTCGTGTCTGCTCTGTGATCTCGAATTGCACAGGGCGGCCCGTCTTTTTCTGCACGATGATGCCGCGGGTTTTCACTTCGCCGCCGGCCGCCACATCCTCCACCTTGATCGCAGTCAGATCGCAAGCGCGAAGCTTGCTGTCGATCGCGAGGTTAAACAGCGCCAGATCCCGCACGCGCTTTCGCAGCTCCAACCGTGCGCGGATGGACCAGACTTCCTTCATCTTAAGAGCCGGCTTCTGGCCGGTGAGTTTGCCGCCAGTGATGCGACGTGAGCGCCCGCTCGTGCGGGGCGGGGCATCGATGATAAGTTCGAGCGTCATTTTCGTGAGCCTTCTGCTCACCCGCCCGCACCACGCGGGCGGGGTCTGGAGGCTACGCTTGGGGCCGACTGGCTACTATTGAGAGATCATGCCGGTGGGAAAATATGGCGATCCGCCTGGGGTTGGCCCGTTTCTGCCCGAGGGCCTGATCGCGTGAGCGGCGTGAGACAGTCGTATTCGAGCCATTCCAGTTTGCGAACCCTGGCACTGGCGGCCCTGGCTGGCTACGGTTCGGCCTGGCGCGGCTAGTATAGCCCCCGAAAGCTCGAAACCCATCGGGTCGACGTCCCGCTGGCTTGGAAGCCTTGAGGCGAGGCATCGCTCGGGAAGTAATCTCCATCTGTCGACGCGAAGTCAGAGTCTCCCGCTTGAAATTATCCCTTCAAAGTAATCAACGGCAGGCCGGAGCACATCGTTCGCTTGGATGGTGATGAAGTTGATCGCCAGCAACGCCGCGCCATTTAGAAATATGAGGGGGAACGCTCTCCAATTCAGCCAAATGCAGACACTCATAGTCGAGAAAGCGAGCACAAAGACGATGGTAGAGCCGCCAGTTTCAATGAAGACGTTGAAGTACGCAGCGACCATCAAGATTACGAGCCCGAGGAGCGCGGGTAGCAAGTATTTTACTACCCATGTATTTCCTGCTGCCCATATGACGAAGGAGACATGCGGCGCCGGCTTTTGCAGCAACTCCGCCGGTGAACGCAGTAGGGCATCGCCTACATCCGGGCTGCCGTCACTCGCCTTGCCACGCAGAGTCTCCGCGATTTTTCGCCATTTATTTTGCTCGACCCATGCTCTCCACAAGAAGAAGCTTAAGATGAGCGCCGGGACAGCACTGTGCACCAACAGGGAAGCGCCGCTCCAATCGCCGATTGCGTGAGGAAAGAACACAAGCGCAGTGCCGACAAATATGACCCCGACGATGGGGTATATGAGCAAAGCGACACCCCGGTGGTATTGGCGAGCAGAAGATCGCATAGCGAGTTTTGGCACACTCTCGCCGCGTCGGATTAGCAGCGATGATATTGCAGCGCCGCCGGCCAAACAGATCAACGTAAGCGCATCGAGTTGCTCAGCCGTGAAATGGATCTCAATCCCAAGTGTGCTTTCGACAACCGAGACAATGTCGCGCCATATGGCGCGGGTCGCCTCTCGCCAAACTCGAAGCAGCTGTGGCAGAAGCGCTGATAGTTCGAGCCTATCGACTATGTCCCCAAAGATTTGAAAGCCTGGGAGGAATGCAAGTAGCGCGGCCGATACGTCGCCACGCCGAAACCCGTAGCGCGCCGGCGGGCCGCTTCAGGCCGCTCCAACCCGCCGCTCGGATGCGGCGCTCGATAAGCGGCCCAGCAGTTGAGGCCACTCTTGGCGCGCGAGCCGCTCGAACGCGCTCCGCTCATCCTCAGTGCGCCAGGTCGCCGCCAGAGGAGTCTTCAGCTTGAAGCCGAATACGCTCAGCGTGCGCTGGAGCGCCGTAAACCACGCCGGGGGCCGCAGCATCGCCATGAGACGTTCGAAATAGCGGCATACCGAGATCATTGCGTCCGGCGCCAGCGGATCCTGCAAACGCTTGTTCCGGGAACGCGTATCGACGATCGACCAGAGCAGCGCTGCGTAAATCGGCGTGAGAGCCAATGAATGCAGCCACGCGACGGCGTCGAGCGTCATCGGCGTCACGCCGGCGCCGATCAACGCCGCGTCATCGAGATTTGCGCTCAAATCGATCAGCGAGAAGGAAACGCTGCGGATCGCGTTGACGACGGCCGTCATTGCGAGAATCCGGACGGCGTGCGCGTCCACATCGCCCCGATAGTAAAAGTCGTCCAGCGAACCTGTCAGCGCGACCAGCAGCGCAAACGTCAGACTGATCGAAATGAGGGATATCGAGAAAACGTCCCCAAGCACGCTCGCGACGCCGGCTCGCGGCAACGCCGCCTGGCCGGACTTGAGCTCATTGTGATACGTAGCGAGGGCCTTCTCCAGGTGCGCCCATCTCGCGGCGGCCCGCCCGGCCGGGTCCGCGTTCTTTGCAACGCCGCCAAACAAATCGAAGTCGATCCGCCAATCAAAGTCGCGCCGCCAGGCGAGCCAGCGCAGATGATCTCTGCGGCGCAAGGCCAGGCCCCATTTCACCACCGCAACCAAGATGAGCGGGGCGCCGATCAGGATGAGATTCAACGCCTGCGACGCGAGGCGGACGTCCGGAGAGACGATGAGCGCCACCACTGCGAGGGGCGGCAGCCAGACGCTCAGCACAATGAATGCGCCTCCGGCGACTCCGGCGAGGCGAATGCGCGGCCGGGCGGCGCGCCCAGGGGAGGCGGCTTGGCCGTCGTCGTCGATCAGCGCCGGCCTCCGCGCGACGCTCACAGCCAGCCCCATGGCAAAAGAAGAAGGATCAGCAAACCGCCTATCGCCGCCCACGCCGCCGCGTACCCGCGCAGCATTTGCGCTCTGGTCAGCTCGTCTCCACGACCCATTTTGTAGCGGAGGTAGGCCGCGTAAGGAAAACCAATGACGATGCCAATAAGTGCGAGCGCGGCCAGCAAACGGGCGATCCCCGTGTTCGAGATCAAGGCCGAGCGGTCAGGGGCGACCGTCAAATTGGTCACGCTCAAAGAGATGTGTCCGCGTCCGGCTGGGGTGCGCGCCGCGGACACGCTGAAGTGGAGCGCTTCGCCGCGCCCCTCATTGAGGTCCAGGCTCCGCCGCGTCAGCACGGCGCGCTCGGCGATTGCGGCGGCTTGCGGGTCATAGGGCCGCAACATGCGGACAAGGGCCAGCACGCGATCCTGATTTGCCGCCATGTCGGCGCGGCTGTCCTCCAAGCCCAAATAGCGGAGCTTCCAGACGCGATTGCGAACCCGCTCCATTCCGATCTCTGCGCGGTCCCGGCCGAGATGCGTGTAGCCGCGCCCTTCCTCGCGACGATCGCAGTGGACTTCAAGATCGTGCGCCTTGAAAAAGAACATGGACTCGAACGTCCAGCCGGGATCAATCTGCTCGTCCGGGCAGCCGATGAAGCCCTGCGCGCGCAATTCGCCGATCAGAAGCCGATAATCCGCGAGCACATCGCGTTCTGGCACCTGCGCGCGTACCGGCTGCATCGCGATGAATACGCCAAGCGAACAAACGGCCGCGACCAGCAGCAACAACCTCATGGAAGGGCCACCGAACAGGCCCCTCACATCGCGGTTCATTCCACGCTCCCCCAGCTTCGCGCCACCGCCTCGCGCGCCTCGGCGCCTATGGCGTTCCAGGC
>CAZHWA010000011.1:0-14988 GCA_964536175.1 uncultured Terricaulis sp.
TGGATCTCTGCATTCGAAACATTGTTGCGCATAACCGAGAAGACGGTCGTGGCGCGGTCGAGGTGGCGGCCGGCGTTCTGTAGAGCGGCAATGGTGTTGTCGAAGGTTGGCGCGGCGTGATTGCTGGAGATCGCCTGCACTTCGGCCTCCTGCAGCGCAATGCCCAACTCGAAAGCGGCCGGGATGTTTTCCGGGCGCGCCTCGTCCCAGGGCGGCAAACCGCCGTTTGGCCCTTCCCAAGACCTTAGCAGCGCGTTCTGGTCGGCTTCGACGGTCAATCCGGCCACGTCGGCCTCGGCGGTAGCGGCAGTTGTTGCATTCCCGGCGCCGGCGGTAACGCAACCGGCGAGGGGAAAGACCGTGGCCAGGAGCACGGCAAGCACATGCGTTTTCATGGGACTCCAAGATGGACGGCGCCTTAATCGGGGCACGGAACGGGATTTGATCGATTGTGGCCTGCGCGCTTTGCCCGATGCAAGACCGGCGGGCGCCCACATCGAGCGGCGGCAAGGGCTTTGCGACGAATGAACTGCACAGGCTTACGGCCGGACGCCTTGCCTGCTAAGAGGCGCGTCGAGAGAAGAATTCGGAGGATCCGTCCATGCGTTCTGCAGCACTTGTCCTGGTTTTCGCGTGCGCGCTGGCGGCCTGCAATCCCAGTGCTCCCGGGGGCGGCAGCGCCTTTCCCGATCTCACACGCGCCTCATACCGGGCTGAAGCGAATGTCCAGGGTCCCGATGGCGCAATGCCGGTGGTTATGATCCGGAGCGGCAACAAGATGCGCATGGAATTGACCAACGCCGACGGGCAAATGGCGATCGTCAACAATGCCGATACTGGCGATAGCTTCGTGCTGATGACCAGCGATGGCCGCACCACGGCTATGCAGATGTCGGCCATCGATTACGAGAACCCCGCCGACGAGTGGAACGCCGACATGACCGCGACGGCGCGGCGCACCGGCTCGTGCTCGGCCGCTGGAGAATCCGGGGCCGAGTGGACCCGCGACGTTGGGGGCGAGACCTCGACCGCCTGTGTGACGGACGATGGCATTATCCTGCGCGCCACCGAAGACGGCCACACCACCTGGGAGACAACACGGATTCAGCGTGGGCCGCAGAGCGCGGACCTGTTTGTCCTGCCGCCCGGCGTGCAGGTCATGGACATGAGTGCGATAGCGGGCGCAGCGGCCAGCGCCGCCGCCTCCGGCGGCATGACGCCGGAACTCTGCGACACCCTGCGCAGCTCAGGCGCACCGGCCGAAGCGCTTTCGCGCGCGGGGTGCTGACCGGACACGGTTCGTACGTCGCACAGTGCTGTAAGGAGGCGCCGTAGCCCGTTGTGCGCCGCACCGCGGCGGGCTAGACGTCAGTGCTCGCCTGGGACCAACGGACCCTAAATGGTTAATTTTGCAGACGTAGCGGCCTTCGCGCCGGAGGCGGCGTCCCGCCTGATGCGCCTGCTTCCGCGCGACTTGCAGGACGCCTTCGTGCAATCGCCGAACCTGTTCATGCTGGTCATGTCGATGGGTCTGGCCGCGGCCTTGGTCGCTGCGTTCTGGATGCTGAGCGGCATGGCCAAAGCAAGCCGCTTGGCGCGGATCGCGCTGCGGGCCCAGGCCCTCAAGCGCACCAAAGACCATCGTGCGCTGGTGCTGATCGCGGAGATCGAGGGCGGCAACCACGCCATGCGGCAAGAGATGAAAGAGGCCGTCGAAGATAATTTCGGTCTCTTCTCGTTTGAGCAGAACGTTCAGGTCGATCTGTTCCCGATCAGACTGAAGGTCTATTCCCCGCAAGCCCATCCCGAACTGCGCCGCCGTGCGGCGGTGGAAGCAGCCGAGGCGCTCGAGCGTTCGGCCGCCGACGTGATCGTCTGGGGCAAGCGCACCATCACCGGAAAGTTGGATCTGCGCGTCACGACGTTGCCAGGCTACGGGCGCACGCACGATGTGCAGGATTTCCAGCTGACCTGGCGGGTAGGGCGCCCCTCGGAGGCGGCCCAGCGCGCGCTTGCCTTCGCGCTTGCGCGCAAAGCGCGGCCCGTTCTGCACCGTCCGCAGGACTACAAGCCCGATCGCTTGCAGCCGATCGTCGAGGCTCTCGATCAGATGGTCGACGCCCAGCCGGAAGATGTCAGCGAAAACCTCCAGCTCGATATCCTTTCGGACTTCGCATCTGGCGCCCTAAGTCTCGGCGAGCGCGGCGGTCACATCAAATGGCTGTCGAAGGCGCTGGATGCGCGCCAGACCTATCTGGACCGCGTCGACCGCACCACAGATCCCAGCGCATGGGGCGCCGCGCAACAGGAAATTGGCCGCGCGCTTACTGCACTGGGCGAACGTGAGGGCGCCCGCGACAAGCTGGAAGAGGGCGCCTCGCGCCTGCGTTTGGCGATGGATGCGCTGCGTTCGACAGACTCGTTGCAGCAAGCGGAAGTCGCGCTCCGCGCGTTGCAGCGCGCCGAGCAGACGCTGCAGCAACGCCGCCGCGTCGGCCTGCGCTGGCCGACTTAGGCCTATTCCTCGAGTGCTTCGCGAAGACGTCGCGCAAGTTCGGCTTTGCGGTACGGTTTGGTGAGGATGAGGGCGTTCGGATCGAGCTGGCCGCGGCTGGCCAGCGAGTCCTGCGGATAGCCGGAGGTGAAGAGCACTTTCAGATCGGGCGCGAGCGCGCGCGCCTCTTCGGCCAAGCGCCATCCGCTGAGGTCGCCAGGCATGACCACATCAGTGAACAGAAGCGCGGGCCGCGCGCCGCCACGCAACAGTGCAAGCGCCTCGCCGCCGTCGCTGGCCACCGTCACTTTGTAACCGAGCGACTCCAGCGAGCCGACGACGTGGCTGCGTACGAACGGATCGTCTTCAACGACCAGCACCGACTCTCGTCCGTGCGGCGCTGCCGGCAGGTCTTGCGCGCGCGGCGGGGTATGCTGACCCTCGCCTTCTGCAATGGGCAAGTAGAGCCGAACGCTCGTGCCGAGGCCTGGCTCGCTATAGATGGTCACGTGGCCGTTCGATTGCTTGACGAAGCCGTACACCATCGAGAGCCCGAGACCTGAGCCTTTTCCGACTTCCTTCGTTGTGAAGAAGGGCTCAAAGGCGTGCGTGAGAATTTCAGCGTCCATGCCGCAGCCCTCGTCGGTGACACAGATCGAAATGTAGCGTCCGGCACGCACGTCCAGATTCGGCCCGAGCGATTCCGCATCGAGTTCGATCTCTTCGGTCGTCAGCGACAACACGCCACCGCTCGTCATTGCATCCTGGGCGTTGAGCGCGAGATTGAGTATGGCCGATTCCAACTGCGAGATATCGGCCAGGGCGAGCATCGGTCGGCCCGTGACGGCGACGCGTAGATCGATGTCTTCGCGCAGCGTGCGATGCAGCAGCACCTGCATGTTCTGAATCAGCGCATTGCAGTCGACCGCGGTGGGTTGGAGCACCTGACGCCGGCTGAACGCCAGCAAACGCTGCGTCAGCTGGGCGCCGCGCTCTGCCGCGTCGGCGATGTTGTCAGCGAGCTGGCGGAGGTCTTCGCGCGCTTTCAAACGGATCGCTAGCGCCTCGGCGTTGCCGAGGATCACCGTGCGCAGGTTGTTGAAGTCGTGAGCGATGCCGCCGGAGAGCTGCCCCACAGTCTCCATCTTCTGCGCGTGAGCCAACTGTTCCTCGGTCTGTTTGCGCGAGGTGAGGTCATGAATCACGCCGACAAAGATCGATTCTCCCTCCTGTCTGGCTTCGCCGACGGAGAGGTCCATCGGAAAGGTCGTGCCGTCCTTGCGCAAGCCGGTGACCTCCCTGCCAATGCCGATGATCTTTGCCACGCCGGTTTTGCGATAGTTCTCTAGGTAACGGTCATGTTCGTCGCGATAAGGCGAAGGCATCAATATGCGGACGTTGCGCCCGATGACGTCGCGCGCTTTGTAACCAAACAAGCGTTCGCACGCTGGATTGAATACCAGGATGTTGCCGTAGGCGTCGATCAGGATGACGCCATCGACCGCCGTTTCCACGACGGCGCGCATACGTTCGGCGCTTTCGCGGAGCGCCTTTTCCGCGGCTTTGCGCTCAGTGAGATCGCGAATAATGCCGACGAAGATGGGCGCCTGGTCTTCGAAGGCCTCGCCGACGGAGAGATCCATGGGGAAGGTGGAGCCGCTTTTCCGTCGCCCCAGAACCTCGCGGCCGATACCGATGATCTTGCGTTCGCCGCTTTCCCGATAGTTGCGCAGGAATGTGTCATGACCGCTTTGGTATGGCTCAGGCATCAGTATTCTTACATTCTCACCCAGCACCTCCTCGGCCCGGTAGCCAAACAGGCGTTCGCAAGCGGGATTGAACATCAAGATCTTGCCGTAGGCGTCGATCATGATCACGCCGTCGACGGCGGTCTCGACCACCGCATGTAAGCGCGACTGCTCTTTAGAGTGTACGCCGGTCATATCCGATCGCCGCTGGCCGTGAGCAGATTATCGAGCACGGCGGCCAGCTGGCGCGCGCGGAAAGGCTTTGCAAGCACGGCGTTGGCGCCGAGTTGCGCTGCGATCTCTTCGGCGCCTCGGCTTTCGATGAGTCCGGCGCCCGAGATAGCCACGACGGGCAGGCGCGGCCATTGCGCGCGCAACTCGGCGATCAATTGAGCACCGCCCATGCCGGGCATGTTGATGTCGGTGACCACGGCGTGGACGCCCTCACGCGCAACGAGATCGTAACCGGCCGCCGGGCCGGAAGCGGTCAGCACCTCAAATCCGGCGTCGGCAAGACCAAGCGCAAGCGCGTCGCGAACGAGGCTGTCGTCGTCGATCAGACAGATGCGGGCGCGAGGATTCATGGGTTTGCGAGGACTAGCGCCCTCGCGCCGTTACGTCACGCGCAGGCGGTGCGGCGACTTTGGCGAATGCGCGCCCATTCAGGACGCGCCCAGCGCCGCGGCGGAGGGCGTTCGAGGGTCAAACAGCCGACGGGTCAGGTTCCGCCGACCGAACAACTTCGGGAACGCGTAGAAAATCTGTGCCGGATGCAGCAGCCTGCACCGGTTGCGAAGGCACAGGCGACGAATAACAGGGCTGCGCTCCAGCGGCCTAGCGTCTCAGGCGGCAGGCCTGCGTTTGACCTCGCCGTGACGGCTGTGTATATGTTGCAACATCTTGTGGCGCCTGAGAAATTGGCGCTTTGACCCTATGGCATCGAGCGCTGGACCTGCGCCTTTAGGCGCGGTTGCGGTCATTGCCGCACGTAGGAGACGCCGATGTCCACGGCTCCGCGGGCCGATTTCGAGCAGGCGCCGATGTCGGCGCGACGTCATTCCGTGGCCGCGCTGGTGCGCGCACCGAGCATCCCGCCACGCCGCAAGGACTCGCTGCAGACCGAGACGAAGCGGGTGGCCGTCGTGTTGCGTCGCGGCATGAAGCAAAGTGAGTTCCGGCATGTCGAAGAGCAGCTGGATCTGCACAACCTCACGTGTTTGCCGGTACTCGCCGGCCAGCGTCGCATGACCGTCTCCGATACGCCTGTGTGCGGTTTCATCGTTACCGGCGGGGACATGGACCCCTCGCACGCCGAGCGAGACCTGATCATGGCCACCGTGCGGGAGACGATGGAACGCGACATCCCCGTGATGGCGATGACTGACGCTGTGTCGCTGGTGCTCGAAGCCGCGGGCGTGCAGGGCGCGGTGGTCGAAGGCCGCAGCGTTTTGCTGCATCGCGAAACGGTACGCGTACTCGACTCCAAGCGCGAGATCGGCGATGCGGTCAAGTTGATGGCGAAGTCGGCCGCGCGCTAAGGGTTAGCGCTCGCGCAGGCGGCCAAGCCACGCCGATGTGCTTGGGTCGAGACCTTCTGGCCATTCACCGCCTCGTAGCGCCGGTAAGAGCTGGCTTGCCATCGCCTTACCCAACTCGACGCCCCATTGGTCGAATGGATTGACGTTGGCGAGGACCGCCTGCGCGAATGTGCGGTGTTCATAGAAGGCCAGCAGCGCGCCGAGCGCCTCGGGCGTCAAGCCGCCTAGCGCTATCAGCGTTGAAGCGCGATTTCCGGGGAAGGCGCGATGCGGGGCAAGGCGGTCTGCGTCGGCTTCGCTCGCGCCTTTAGCGATCATCTCGGCGCGCGCTTCCGCTTCTGTCTTGCCGACCATCAATGCGCGGGCCTGGGCCAGTGCGTTTGCGTGCATCATGACGCGATGGCCGGGGGGGCCTTCGTGTTCGCCGGCATTGACAACGAACTCCACCGGAATCGCGTCGACACCCTGGTGCAGCAGCTGGAAAAAGGAATGCTGCGCGTTGGTGCCCGCAGCGCCCCAGGTGACGGCGCACGCCGAACGGGTCAGCGGCTGTCCGTCTCGGCTGACGCCTTTGCCGTTGGATTCCATTTCGAGCTGCTGAGCCCAGGCAGGCAACAATCGCAGCCGTTCGGCATAGGGAATCAGTGCGTAAGATCCGCGGCTGAACGCGTTGCGGTTCCATGTCTGGACTGCGGCGGAGAGCGCCGGAAGATTCTCCGCGAACGGGGCATTGCGGAAGTGCTTGTCCATGTCCGCCGCCCCCTCAAGCAGACGGAAGAACACGCCATGCTGAAGGGCAATCTCGCAGACGAGCGAGACCGACGACCATAACGAGTAGCGCCCGCCGACCCAATCCCAGAACGGAAACACATCCTGGTCGGATACTCCCCAGGCGACGGCCTTCTGGGGCGCCGCTGTTGCGGCAACAATCCGCTTGGGGCCCCAGGCGCGGATATATTCGGCATTTGCCAGCGTCTCTTGCGTGGTGAAAGTCTTGGAGACGACGATGAGGAGCGTGCGGCCGGGATTGAGGCCCTCTATGGCGTCGGCGACGTCGGCGCCGTCGACGTTGGAAGCGAAGCGCACGGTCAGCCCCGGGCGGCGATACGGCTTCAAGGCATCGACAATCAGACGCGGGCCCAAGTCGGAGCCGCCGATGCCAAGATGGATGATCGCGTCATAGTCTCCGCTCTCGGCGATCTCGTGCGTGAAGGCGTGCATCCGATCGAGCACGCCGGTGACCTCGTTATCGCCGTCGGGCGGATCGGTGATCCGTAACTGCCAATGTTTGGCGGTCCGGACCTCAGTGGTATTGACCACCTCGCCGGCAAACAGCTTCGCTCGCCATGCAGAGAAGTCGGCTGCAATGGCTAGCGCCTCCAGCGCGGCGAGGGCGCCGCGGTCAATGCGTTGCTTGGAGAAGTCCACGATCAGATGTGGGCCGGCGAAGGTTAATGTTGCGGCGCGTGTGGGATCGCTTTGAAACAATTCGACGAGCGAAGACTTCGCCAGCCGCGCGGCTTCCCGCTCGATACCGGCCCAGGCTTCAGTTGTTGCGGCGAAAGGTGTGGCGCTCATGGAAGCAAAGCTCTAACAGGACGGCGCCATGGCGACAATTCTGGTTACGGGCGGGGCGGGCTATGTCGGCTCGCATTGCTGTCTGGCGCTTTCGCGCGCCGGACACAGGGTCGTCGTCTATGACAACCTGACGAACGGTCACGAGAATTTTGTGAAGTGGGGGCCCTTCGAGCTGGGCGATATCCGCGACCGCACGCGTTTGGCGCAGGTGTTTGCTGCGCACAGACCCGATGCGGTGCTGCATTGCGCAGCGCTGATCGAAGTCGGCGAGTCGGTGAAGCACCCGGATCGCTTCTACGACAACAACGTCACCGGGGCTCTGTCGCTTCTGGAGGTAATGCGCGAGGCTGGCGTCAAGCCGTTCGTATTTTCATCGACGTGCGCAACCTATGGTGAGCCTCAGCGGATGCCGATGGACGAGACGCACCCGCAAAATCCGGTCAGCCCGTATGGCTGGACCAAGTTAATGATCGAGCAGGCCAGCCGCGACATTGCCACGGCGCATGGGCTCACATTCGCACATCTCCGCTATTTCAATGCTGCGGGCGCTGCGCCCGATGAAGGCATCGGCGAAAAGCACGAGCCGGAGACGCACGCCATCCCGCTGGCGCTGATGACCCTGCTTGGCCGGCGGCAAAGTTTCAAGATTTTCGGCCACGATTATGGGACGCGCGACGGCTCGTGCCTGCGCGATTACGTGCACGTCCTGGATCTCGCCGACGCACATGTACGCGCAATCGAGCGGCTGCTGGCTGGCGGCTCATCGCTTGCCGCGAATCTCGGCACCGGCGACGGCGTCACCGTGCTGGAATTGCTGGCTGCGATCGAACGCGTGACGGGCAAGCGCGTGCCTGCGGAAGCGGCGCCGCGGCGCGAAGGCGATGCACCGGCGCTGGTGGCGGATAATTCCTATGCGCGTCGCGAACTCGGCTGGGCCCCGCAGCATGGGATCGATCGGATCATTGCCGATGCCTGGGCGTGGCACGCCGAGGTCGAGCCGAAAGCTTTCGCATAGTGCAGTTCACCAAGCGGCTCCGCGAACCGATCATGCGCGGGGAGGTGACGTGCTCGGTCCGCATTTGGCAAAAGGCCCGCGTCAGGGTTGGCGGCAAGTACCGGCTTGGCCCAGGCTTCATCGAAGTAACGAAGGTGCGCCCGATCGAGTTTGCCGACATCACGCCGGCGCTTGCGCGGACATCAGGTTTTGCTGGAGTCGTCGACCTGCTGAAAGTCGCCAAGCACGGGGCGGGGGAAAACGTCTATCTGGTCGAGTTCGTCTATCATGGCGGGGAGGCGCGCAGTTGAGTGGGGAAACGAGAGAGCTCGAACTGCTGCGCTGGCAATTCACGCTCGGTTCGCGCCTGGCCTTGCATCATTTGCCGCACCTGACTGACGAGGCGTGTTTCTGGTCGCCAGCGCCCGGCGCCTGGACAGCGCGTCTTGGCCGCGATGGGGCGCGGCGGCCCGATTGGGCGGAGGTCGAGCCCGATCCGGCGCCCGCGGTGACGATCGCTTGGCTGACATGGCATGTGATCTGGTGGCTGTCCGATCTCATGTCGGCGGTGCGCAACGAGCCACAAAGAACGCGCCAGGAGTGTGTGTGGCCGGGCAGCGCCGCCGCCGCCGCGGCGCGCATCGAAACATTGCTCGCGTCGTAGCAGTCCCTGCTGGATGGCTTCACCGCAGACGATCTGGCGCGACCGCTGAGCTATCCTTGGCGCGAGCCGCGTGAGTTGCGCCAGGCAATGGCGTGGGCGAACGTCGAGCTGATGAAGAACGTCGCCGAAATAGGCGTGGTCCGGCATGCCTTTGAAGCAATGCGGCGCGGCGCGTCCGCCCCGACTTGACGCCAAGTTTGTCGCGGGCTGGGCGTGCGCCTAGATTGTCGCGAAGAAGGAGGCGGCAATGAGCAAGGCTCCAGCATTGTTTATCGGACACGGCAGTCCGATGAATACGCTCGAACTCAACCAGTACACGTGTGCATGGCGCGAGGTCGGGCGTCAGCTGCCAAGACCAAGGGCATTGCTGGTGGTTTCGGCGCACTGGTATTTCAGCGCGACGGCGGTGACGGCGATGGCGCAGCCGCGCACGATCCACGATTTTTACGGCTTCCCGGAAGCCCTGTTCGATTTCGAGTATCCCGCGCCGGGCTCGCCCGAATTGGCCGAGGAAATCGCGGAGATGGTCAAACCGCTCTGGCTGGGGTTGGACCGCGATCAATGGGGGCTCGATCATGGGACCTGGAGCGTACTGGCGCACCTTTATCCCAAGGCAGACATCCCCGTGGTGCAGCTTTCAATCAACGCTCTGAAGCCGCTCGACTACCACCTTGAACTGGCCGCCAAACTCCAGCCTCTTCGCGAACGTGGCGTGATGATCGTCGGCAGCGGCAACGTTGTGCATAATCTACGCCGCGTTCAATGGGGCAGCCCGGATGGCGCTTTCGATTGGGCTGAACGCTTTGACGATGCTGTCGCCCGGCAGCTTGCCGATGCGCCCGGAGACATTTTGAAGGCGACGGAGCACCCAGATTATGGCCTCGCCGTGCCAACACCGGATCACTTCATCCCATTGCTTTATGTAGCCGGGCTGGCGGCGGCCGAAGGCGCGCCTGCTGCTCCTCTGGTGCGTGGCTACGCACTGGGTTCGATCTCGATGAGCTGCTACGGCGTGGGGGCCGAGGTGCGCATGGAGTGCACGGGAGATTCCGCCGCAACCTTGCCCAAGCATGTGCCGCCGGAGCAGACCAATATTTGAATGCAGCGGTCGTGCTAAGGCCGGCCCACGCTCACGTAGGTGAAGCCCTTCGCGCGCATCTCATCCGGGCGGTAGATGTTGCGCAGGTCGACGACCACAGGGCTCATCAACGCGTCCTTCAGCCGATCGAGGTCGAGCGCGCGGAACTGATCCCACTCAGTTACGAAAACGACGGCGTCGGCATTCTGGACGCAGTCGTATGGGCCTGTGGCGAACTGCACGTCCTTCAGCAGCTGCCTGGCTTCGCGCATGCCCTCGGGATCGAAGGCACGAATACGGGCGCCTTCGGCTTGCAGCGTCGGCACGATGTCGAGCGCAGGCGCGTCGCGCATGTCGTCGGTGTTTGGCTTGAAGGTAAGACCAAGGATGGCAATGGTCTTGCCTTTGAGGTTGCCATCCAGTGCGTCGATGATCTTCTGCGCCATCTTCTGCTTTCGCGCCGAATTAACGCGAACGGTGGTTTCGACGAGTTCGATAGGCGCATCGTAATCGCGCGCCGTCTTCATTAGCGCGAGCGTATCCTTAGGAAAGCAGGAGCCGCCATATCCGGGGCCTGCGTTCAGGAACTTGCGGCCAATGCGGTTGTCGAGGCCTATGCCGCGCGCGACTTCCTGAACATTGGCGCCCACCGCTTCGCACAGGTCTGCGACCTCGTTGATGAAAGTAATCTTCATCGCCAGGAAGGCATTGGAGGCGTACTTGATGAGTTCGGAGGTGCGGCGCTCCGTGAACAGAATGGGAGTCTCGTTGAGAAAGAGGGGCCGGTAGAGTTCACGCATGACCTCGCGCGCACGCTCATCTTCGGCGCCGACGACGACGCGGTCGGGGCGCTTAAAGTCGTTGATGGCGGCGCCTTCACGAAGGAATTCGGGGTTCGATACAACGGCGAACTCTGCGCCCGGGCACTGCTTCCGGATGATATTCTCCACTTCATCGCCGGTTCCGACCGGCACCGTCGATTTGGTGACGATGACGGTGTAGCCTTGGATCAGGCCGGCGATTTCCTTGGCGGCATCGTACACGTAACTGAGATCGGCATGCCCGTCGCCGCGCCGCGATGGCGTGCCGACGGCGATGAACACCGCGTCCGCTTCGCGGATCGCTGCGGTGGGATCGGTCGTGAAAAACAATCGCCCTTGCTCGACGTTGTCTTTCACCAGATCGTCCAGGCCTGGTTCAAAAATCGGGATCTCGCCCTTCTGAAGCCGGGCGATCTTCGCGGCGTCCTTGTCGACGCATGTGACGATATGGCCGAAGTCGGCGAAGCACGCGCCGGAGACTAGTCCGACATAGCCTGTGCCGATCATCGTGACACGCATTAGCTATATCTCCTGATTGTATGCGCCGACTTCCGAAAAACGTGCGAGGCGCGGCTTTACCTCGTCGCGGAAGAGCGCGCGCATGTCGGCCTCGCTGGTCATGCTCTCAACCACCACGACGAGTTCCGGCTTGTTGGACGACGCACGCACCAGCACCCAGGCCCCATCCTCCAAAGTCACGCGCGCGCCGTTGACGGTGTTTACGTCGCGAATGGCGCGGCCGAGGATCTGCTCGCCCTTTTCGGCAGCTTGTCGATACTGCGCCACAATCTGATCGACGACTGCGTACTTTTTCTCATCGTCGCAATGGGGGCTCATGGTGAGCGAGGTAAAGCTCTTCGGCAGCGCTTTTTTTAGATCCGAGAGCTTCTTGCCTGGATTGCGGTCGAGCATTGCCAGCACTGCGGCCGCCGCGACGATGCCGTCGTCGTAGCCGAGACCCAGCGGGGGACGGAAAAAGAAGTGGCCAGACTTCTCAAAGCCGGCGAGCGCGTCGAGTTCAGTAGTGCGCCGCTTTATATAGGAATGGCCGGTTTTCCAGTAGTCGATCTTGACGCCGTTTTCCTTGAGAACTGGATCGACATTAAACAGACCGGTAGATTTTACATCGACCACGAACGTCGCGCCCTTGTGTTCGCGCGACAGGTCGCGCGCCAGCATGAGGCCGACTTTGTCTGCGAAAATCTCCTCGCCCTCGTCGTCGACCACGCCGCAGCGGTCGCCGTCGCCGTCGAAGCCGAGCGCGACGTCTGCGCCGTGCTTGCGGACGGCTGCGGCCATGTCGTGCAACATTTCGCCGTCTTCGGGGTTGGCGTTGTAGTGCGGGAAGGTCCAGTCAAGCGCTGTGTGCAGGTCGATGACGTCTGCCCCCATCCGTCGCAACGCGTCCGGCGCGAAGGCGCCCGCGGTGCCGTTGCCGCAAGCGGCCACCACCTTGAGCGGACGCGAAAGCTTCACGCGCGAGGCGACCTCGGCGACGTAGCGATCCCGCAGGCCCTCGACGTGTTTGTAGGCGCCGCCCGGACGTTGCTTGAATTGACCGGAGAGCACGATCTGTTTCAGCCGACCCATCTCGTCGGGGCCGAAGGTGAGCGGGCGATCGGCGCCCATCTTAACCCCGGTCCAGCCGTTCTCGTTATGCGAAGCGGTGACCATGGCCACACACGGAATGTCCAAGGCGAATTGGGCAAAATATGCCGTGGGCGACAGCGCCAGCCCGATGTCGTGCACCTCCAAGCCCGCCTGCATCAGACCGAGCGTCAGCGCCTGCTTGATTGACTGGGAATAGAAGCGGAAGTCATGGCCGACGACGATGCGCGGGGCGACGCCGAACTCGTGCACCAGTGTGCCCAGGCCGAGGCCGAGCGCCTGGACACCGAGAAGATTCAACTCCGGCGCCTTGGGCGAACCGGGGATGCCGAACCACCAGCGGGCGTCGTACTCGCGAAAGCCGGTGGGCTTGACCAGTGGCAGGGATTCGAACTCGGCGGTGTTGGCGTCGAGGCTTGCACACGGCGCGGGAAACATGGGGGCGTCCCTGGAGGGCTGAGGAGACCGGCGGTGTGGGCGAAAAGTGCGAAAAGTGCAATGCGCCGCTTGTATCGGGTGTAGTCGGCGCCGGCATAAGAGACCGGAGGGCGCGCAGATCACAGGCGATGAACCGCCGCAGCGGCAATGGCGCGAGGGGCCCTTGACGGCTGGGGCCGAGGCTGGAAGGCAACGGACATGACGTATCTTGCGCTCGTTCGTCACGGCCAAAGCCAGTGGAATCTCGAAAACCGCTTCACGGGATGGGTCGATGTCGACCTGACGCCGCAAGGCGAGGAGGAGGCGCTTCGGTCCGGCGTGCTGTTGGCGAGGAGCGGGGTGGCTTTCAACAAGGTCTTCACCTCGGTCCAGACGCGAGCGATCCGCACCGCCAATCTGGCGCTGGACGCGGCAGAGCTGGCTTGGCTGCCGGTGGAGCGGTCATGGCGGCTGAACGAGCGCCATTACGGGGCGCTGACGGGTCTTAATAAAGCCGAGACGGCGGCCAAGCACGGCGACGAACAGGTGAAAGTCTGGCGGCGCTCCTACGATACGCCGCCGCCGCCTTTGGCGCCGGGTGGCGAGTTCGATCTGTCGAAGGACCGCCGCTATGCCGGTGTGAACGTGCCGGCGACCGAATCGCTGAAGCTGACGCTTGAGCGCGTGCTGCCGTACTGGAACGAGGCGATCGCCCCCGATCTGCGGGCCGGCAAAAACCTCATCATCGCCGCGCATGGCAATTCACTGAGGGCGATCGTCAAACATCTGTTCAACGTGCCGGACGGCGAGATCGTCGGCCTGGAGATTCCAACGGGCAATCCGCTGCTGATCGAGCTGGATGCAAACCTGAAGCCCAAGGCGGCGCGCTATCTCGATGAGGCGCGTGCAGCGAAACTCCCGGTGATCGATGCGTGAGCCGCAATACCATCCCTCTCCCGTGCTGTCGGCGGGTCCGCACGCCTCTCACTCCCCGACCGCCGCTGCGCAGCGGAGAGGAGTAAGGCGCGAAGCATGACCGAAGCGGCGTACATGCAGCGTGCGTTGGCCTTGGCGGCGCCGAACGTCGGGCGCACAGGGGAAAATCCGTCGGTGGGATGCGTGATCATGAAGGACGGCCTCGTAATTGGCGAAGGGGCGACGGCAAGGGGAGGGCGTCCGCATGCGGAGGAAACAGCGCTGGCGCAAGCGGGCGAGCAAGCCCGTGGAGCGGACGTGTACCTGACGCTGGAGCCGTGCGCGCAGCGCAGCGCGCCTGGCGCTGTGTCCTGCACGGATCGTCTCATTCAAGCCGGCGTATCGCGCGTTGTGATCGCAACCGCCGATCCGCATCCGAATGCAGCTGGCGTAGGCGTCGAGCGGCTTCGAATCGCAGGCATCGCCGCCGAGATTGGCCTGCTGCAGTACGAGGCGCGGGCGCAGAATGCGGCCTTCCTGGCGCGCTGGGAGACGCACTAGATTGCGCCGTCTCAGCGCGCCGCAATCAGCGGATCGCCTTCCTTCAGAAGAGCCTCGAAATACTCTATTGTCTTCTTGAGGCCATCGCGCAGGCGCACTCCAGGCTGCCAGCCGAGCAACGCTTTGGCTTTGGTGATGTCCGGCTGGCGCTGCTTGGGATCGTCGCTGGGCAGCGGACGGTGCGTGAGCTTCGATTTCGAGCCGGTGAGATCGATCACCTCTTGGGCGAGTTGCTTCATCGTGAACTCGCTCGGATTTCCGATATTGATCGGACCAGGCAGGTCTCCGTCCTTGTCCATGTAAGCGACGATCGCGTCGATCAGGTCGTCGACATAACAGAATGAGCGGCTCTGCTCACCGTCGCCGTAGAGCGTGATGTCCTCGCTCCTGAGCGCCTGCACGATGAAGTTGGAAACCACGCGTCCGTCGTTGGGGTGCATGCGAGGCCCATAGGTGTTGAAGATGCGGGCGACGCGGATGTCGAGCTTGTGCTGGCGGTAGTAGTCGAAGAACAGCGTTTCGGCGCAGCGTTTTCCTTCATCATAGCACGAGCGCGGGCCGATCGGGTTGAC
>CAZHWA010000012.1:0-14803 GCA_964536175.1 uncultured Terricaulis sp.
CGTCGCGCGTGGCGTGAAAGCAATCGAGATAGAGATGCCCGACCGTCGCCGTGCCGGGCGGCTGGATCCAGATCATCGTCGGATAAGCTTCCATCTCGCCCCAGCGGCGCGAGAAGTCCGGCAAGTAGCTCCAGACATAGCCGCCGCGATGGGCCACGCGTTCGCGCATGAACCGGGTAGCGCGCTTCATCGTGTCCATGACCGCCCGTCGCGCGTTGCTGTTACCGGTGTCAGACGCTGGTTCAAAAAAAGACGCGCAGCCCGAATTTGACGTCATCGCCGCTGGGACAGCGCCCATCAGGGCCCGCCGCGATAGGATCGACCGGTGCATCGGCTCCCCTCTTTCTTTGTTTTTCCAAAGCTATCGCCGCTGCGGTTCAGTGTGAAACGCGAAAAATCTCGTTCGAATTCGAGACAGCACTTGATATATAACTGACTAGTCAGTAATATATCCGGGCTGTGGCAGTGACACGAGCCAAATCCCGTTGGCGGCGCCGCGCCGAAGCGCGTCCGGAGGAGATTCTGGAGGCGGCGCTCGGCGAGTTCAGCGACCGGGGGTTCGACGCGGCCCGCATGGAAGATATTGGCCGTCGCGCAGGGCTCTCGAAGGCCGGCGTCTATCTCTATTTCCCGAGCAAACAGGCGCTGCTCGAAGCGTTGATCGAAGCACGTGTGTCGCCGCTGGCGGCGCAGGCGCAATCGATGGCAGACGCGGGCCGAGACGATCCGCTTGGGGCGCTGAGGCTGTTGGCCAGGGTCGCCGCTCACCGCGTCGGCGATCCCAATCTCTTCGCCGTGCCGCGCCTGGTCATCGGACTATCCGGACGCTTCCACGAGATTGCAGACTACTACCGCACGCACGTCGTCGAAAAGGCGCGCAGAGCGCTCGAAACGCTGATCGAGGCGGCGATCGCCAAGGGCCAGATCCGCGCAGTGGCCAAAGACGCCGTGGTGCGTGCGTTCATCGGGGCGCTGTTCTTCGAAGCGATGTGGACGCATGTGCTGAGAGGTGAAAGCGCTCTGCACGACCCGGAAAAGCTGATCGAACAACACTTCGATATTCTGCTGAACGGGTTGGAGCCGCGCGCATGACGCGCACAATGATCCTGGCGTTAACCCTCGCGCTGACGGCGTGCAGCGCGCGCACGTCCGAGATCATGCAGGGCTACGGCGAAGCCGAATACATCTACCTCGCCAGTCAGGACCCAGGCGTCATCGGCGAGCTCTTCGTGCGCGAGGGCGATCAGGTTGAGGCCGGCGCCCCCGCGGTCCGGCTCGATCCCGAGCGCCTCAGCTACTCCGCCCGCAGCGCCGAGGCGCGGCGCACGGCGGCAGCGCAGGCTGTGGCCACTGCGCAAGCGGAGTCGACGCTGGCCCAACGCAACTATGCGAGAGGGCTGGAACTGTTCCAACAAGGCTTTTATCCGCGCGCACGGCTCGATTCGGATCGCGCCGCGCGCGACGCGGCCGCCGCACAATTGGCCCAAGCCCGGCAGGAAGCCAGCGCCGCCGGCGCCGAGACCGGGCTGGCGCGTGAGCGCGTCGCAGATCTTGCCGGCCGCGCGCCGCAGGCTGGCGCCATTGAGCGCATCTTTCGTCGCCCCGGCGAAGTCGTAGGCGCAGGCGAGCCGATCGTTGCGCTGCTGCCGCCGCACAACATGAAAGTGCGGTTCTTTGCGCCGCAGGCGTTACTGACCCGGCTCCCCGTTGGCGCTCGCGTGCTTGTGAGCTGCGACGGTTGTGCCTCGCCGCTGGCGGCGCGCGTGAGCTTTGTTGCGCGTGAGCCGCAGTTTACGCCGCCCGTAATCTACTCGTTGGAACAGCGCGAGAAGCTGGTTTTTCTTGTTGAGGCGCGGCTCGACGCGCCGGGGGCGATCCGGCCGGGCATGCCGGTCGATGTAAGGATTGCCGAATGAACGACGGGTGCGTCATCGACGTACGCGGCCTGACCAAGTCCTTCGGACCGGTGCGCGCAGTCGATAGCTTCGATCTGCGCGTGCCGCGCGGCGCCATTTACGGATTCCTGGGGCCCAACGGTTCGGGGAAGACGACCACCATCCGCATGGTCTGCGGCTTGTTGAAGCCGGACGCCGGCGAAGGCGAAGTGTTGGGATTCGACGTTCTGAAAGAAAGCCTCAAGATCAAGGAACGCGTCGGCTACATGACGCAGCGGTTTTCGCTCTACGAAGACCTGTCGATTCGCGAGAATCTCGAATTCATAGCCCGCCTATACGGCCTTGACCGGCGCAACGAGCGCGTCGATCGCGCGCTCGAAGGTCTCGCCCTCACCGAGCGGCAGGGCCAGCTCGCCGGCAAGCTTTCCGGCGGCTGGAAACAGCGTCTCGCGCTCGCTGCCTGCATGATCCACGAGCCGGAGCTGCTCTTGCTGGATGAACCCACGGCGGGCGTGGATCCAAAGGCGCGACGCGACTTCTGGGATCAGATCCGCCGCTACTCGTCGCAAGGCGTGACGACGTTGGTTTCAACGCACTACATGGACGAGGCGGTGCAGTGCGATTCCATCGCTTACATCGCCTACGGGAGAAAGCTGCTAGACGCATCGACGGCCGAGATTCCGCAACGGATCGGCTTGGCGTGTTGGCGTATTGCTGGGCGCCCACTGTATCCGGTGCAAGACGCGCTGCAGGGCGCGCCAGGCGTCGATCTTGTCGCGCGCTTCGGCGCCGAGATTCATGTGTGCGGCAAGGATGCCGCCGCACTGCAAACCGCGGTCGAAAACGCACAACGCGCCCATCCCCACGTCGAGATCGCGCGCATCGACGCCGGCTTTGAGGAGATTTTCATCTATCTCATGTCCGGCAGCATGGATAACGTGCAATGATTAGGTTTGCTCCCCCGGCAGGGAGCGTGCCGTGAAGTTCTCCCAGCTTTTTGACCTGTCCTGGTCGCGCGTCTTCGCCGTGTTTCTAAAAGAACTGGTGCAGATGCGGCGCGATCGCCCGACCTTCGCGATCATGATCGCGATGCCGGTGATGCAGCTTGTGCTGTTCGGTTATGCTATCAACACCGACCCGCGCCACTTGCCGGCAGTCGTTGAACTGCGCGAGGACGGGCCGCTGACGCGCGCCTTCTTGGCCTCCCTTACAGCCTCGACCTTTGTTGACGTTGTGGCCGTCACGCATCGCGCTGCCGATGGCGAAGCGATGCTGCGCTCGGGACAAGCCACCTTCCTCATTTCTATTCCAGAAGGGTTTGAAAGGCGGCTGGTGCGCGGTGAACGTCCGCAGATTCTCGTAGCCGCCGATGCAAGCGATCCGGTCACCGCAGGCGGCGCGCTGTCGGCGATAGATCGGATCGCGCAGTCAGCGTTTGCGCCTGAATTCGAGGGCGCGCTCGGCTTTCTGGCGCGCGCGCCGCCGCCGTACGAGATCGTTGTGCACCGGCGCTATAATCCGGCCGGCGTCACGGCGTACAATATCGTACCCGCGCTGCTCGGGGTCATTCTCACCATGACGATGGTGATGATCACCTCAATCGCACTTACGCGCGAGACCGAGCGCGGCACCATGGAAAATCTGCTCGCCACACCGGTGCGTCCGCTCGAAGTCATGGTCGGCAAGACGACGCCCTATATTGGCGTGGGACTGGTGCAGGTCGCAATCGTGCTGGCGGTGGCGACCTTCCTGTTCCGTATCCCGTTCACCGGCTCGTTTGCGGCGTTCATGCTCGGCGTGCTCATATTCATCTTCGCCAATCTCATGCTGGGCTATCTCATCTCGACCGTCGCGCGCACGCAGATGCAGGCGATGCAGATGACCTTCTTCGTCTTCCTGCCCTCGATCCTGCTGTCCGGATTCATGTTCCCCTTCCACGCCATGCCGGGCTGGGCGCAGGCGATCGGCACGGCTCTGCCCTTAACGCACTTCCTGCGCATCGTGCGTGAAATCGTACTCAAGGACGGCGGCTTTGCCGACATTGCCGGAGACCTGGCGCCGCTGACGTTGATTCTGTTCGTGCTGGCGACGCTGGCGCTCTTGCGCTTCAGGCGAACGCTAGACTAACGCGATGCGCGCTTAGCCGGTTGCGGCGAGTTCGGACTCATCCTCGCTCAGCGCGATGGCCGCAAACAATGCGTTCCGCAGCTCCTCATCGGCCCCTTCCCGCGCGAGCGACGCCAAACGCGCCATTGCCTCGTGCAGTTCGGGGAGTCCGCGGGGCTGCGACATAACCGCGATGACTCCGTCGCGAGCGTCGTTTAACGGCCACTCATCGCGCGCCACCAGCTGCTCATGCAACTTCTCGCCGGGGCGCAACCTGGTGAACACGATCGCGATATCCTCATCCGGCCGTTTTCCTGCGAGGCGGATCATGCTGCGCGCCAGGTCGACCACCGGCAACGGCTCGCCCATCTCGATGACCTTCACCGCACCGCGACGCGGCGCGGCAAGGCCGGTCGCCGCCGCCTGAAGCAGCGACTCCGCGGCCTGCGGAATGGACATGAAATAGCGGGTCATTGAGGCGTGCGTCACCGTCAGGGGGCCGCCTGCTGCGATTTGCGATTCGAACAGCGGCGAGACCGACCCTGCCGACCCCAGCACATTGCCCAAGCGGACCGGTATCGCGCGGCGCCCATCCAGCCGGTCCAGCGCTTGGCAGTAGATTTCACCGAATCGCTTCGTGGCGCCCATCACGCCTGACGGCTCGACCGCCTTGTCGGTGGAAACGAATATCAGATCTGCATCCACCCAATGCGCCGCCTCCGCCACATGGCGTAGTCCGCAGATGTTGGTGAGCACGCCTTCACAGGGGAAGGCTTCGACCATCGGCACCTGCTTCATCGCCGCGGTATGGAAGACGATGTCCGGCCGCTCCTTCCCGAACCAGCGGCGCACGGCAGCTTCGTCGCGGACGTCGCAAAGCACCGTCCGGGCCGCGCGCAGTTCAAGACCGATTTGATAGAGGTTGTGCTCGGAGCTATCGAGCAGCGTGAGTTGCGCCGGCGCGAAGCCGGAGATTCTCCTGGCCAACTCAGCGCCGATAGAGCCACCCCCGCCGGTGATCAACACGCGTTTACCCGCGATCATCGCGCGGATGCGGGCCCGATCGACCGCACGCAGCGGGGCGCCGAGCAGATCCGGCAACCGCAAGGGCCGCGCGCCCTCGCCCTCAGCCAGCAAGACCTGCATCCGCGCGGCCGCCGCTTGCTCCAGCACGGCGCGCGCAGCGGCCCCGTTCGGTGGCGCTTCCGCCAAGACGAGCACGGATGCAATCGCGGGAGGGAACTCGATCGAGTGCCACGTGGCGCTGCGCGCAATCACTGGCAGAGGCACGTCGCCGGGCCCGATAACGATGGCGCCGCTCGCATACGACGCCTCAGCGGCTGTTTGTGCAAACGCTGCGCGAATAGCGCGCGCAGATCCCGCTAGAACCGCTTTCCCCAACATGACCTGCCGTGCATCCCCTTCGAGGCGACGTTTTGAAACGCCGGAATCGGCTTGTCCATCTTTCGCCACAGGTCCGGCCCCACTTTTGCTGTTAAATCGTCTAAGTGTGGGATTTCCGCCGCCGGAACCTCAATCCGGCGCCGGCGCACATGTGTTCCAACCCACAACTTCAAGCGGGCTTTCAAGCCCTTGCGGCGCGCCGATGCGGTAACTACCACCGGCGGCTTTCACGAGCGCGCATCCGGCGGCAACGTCCCAGATCATGGATCCTGACTCGCAATAGGCCTCGGCTCTGCCCGCGGCGACATAGGCGAGCGCCGTCGCCGCCGACCCGATCATCCGCACTTTGCGCCAAGTCCGCAGCCGCTGCTCGAACAGTCTCATCGAGTCGTCGCTTGCGCGCGCTGGAACACCGGTCTGCAGGATGCCGGCCGCAGGATCGGCAATTTCCGAGACGCGTATGGCCGCGCCATTCAACCAAGCGCCCTCGCCTACGATGCCGGTAAAACGCTCCTTCAGCACAAAGCATTCAACGACGCCAAGGACTGGCGCACCTTGGTCGAGCAGCGCGATCGACACCGCGCAATGGGGATAGTGGCGCAAGTAATTGATGCTGCCGTCGAGCGGATCGACAGCCCAGACAAAGCGATCGCCACTCTCCATCGCCCGCGCCCAGCCGGCTTCTTCAGAGATGATTGGATAAGGGGAGGCTGGCTTCAGAGCCTCCAAGATCAGCGCTTCCGCCTGCTTGTCGGCGTCGATCTTGACCTCACGACCTTCCTCGGCCGCGATTACGCTCCAGGCGGCGCGATTGGCCAAGAGCGCCTCACCGGCGGCGGCCGCCGCCGCCTCTGCCGAGGCCAAAAGGTCGCGGAACTCGCTCACGAGCGCCTGATAGCCCGGCTTTGCCCCTTGGAGAAGCGGCGCAACCGCGCTTTAAGGCCCTGGGAGCGGCTGCATGGATGGCGGGCAAGCCAACGCGGCAAACGTTCACCCCGCGGCCAAGCCGCCGCAGGGACTAAGTGCGTCGGCGCTCGACCGACGGCTTGGCCTCCGAAAGCGCGCGCGCGAAGACGCGGCGCGCAATGTGCCGCGCCAGGACGCGGAAGAATTGTCGGCCGCGGAACGGGCGGTGTTGGACCTGGTCGGCGCAGAGCGCCTACGGCTCGATCAAGTGCGGCATGAAGCCAGGGCAGACGCCGAGCGCCGTTTGCGGACGCTTGCCCCCGCACCGCAGGATTTTAGCGGCCCGGCGCTCGACGCGCGGCTGGCGCTGAAACAGATTGCGGGGCGGCTCGCGCATGATTGGGGCGAAGCAGCAGCGCGCGCCGCGCAAGCGCGCGCCGATCTCGACGCGTTCAAGCGCGCGCACGACCTGCGCCGGACCGCTGTTTACCCGCAATCGACTCTGCTGCAGACGGGCTTGTTGTTCTGCGCCGCCGTGTTTGAGGCGCTGTTTAGCGCCGCACTGTTCGCCGAAGACGATGCGCGCGGGCTGCTCGGCGGCGCCATTACGGCGATTGGCCTCTCGGCAGCGAACGTGACGCTCGGCTTCCTCGCCGGCTTCATTGGCCTTCGCTACCTGCAACACGTGCGGCCGCTGCCAAGGATCGCGGGCGCTGGTGCGTTTGGCGCGCTCACGCTGCTGGCGCTCATGCTCAACCTGTTCGCAGCCGACTGGCGCGATCGGCTCGCGGCGTTGGCCGGCCGGCAAGTCGACCTCGGCTCGGACGCGAGTTTTCATCTCTGGTCGCTGCTGCAGCTCCAGTCGCCACAGGCCATCATCCTGCTGATGCTTGGCGCAGGCGTGTGGGTGTTTGCGACGCTCAAAGGCTATTCCGGTATTGACGACCCCTACCCTGACTACGGAAAGTTGGACCGTGCTGCACGCGACGCTGCACAAGCGCTATCCGACGTTCGCACCGACGGGCGGCTTTCGCTCGAGGAACCGGTGAACACAGCGCGCGCTGCGATCGCTGCACGGCTCGAGAAGATGCGCACCGAATTCGACGCCATGAATAAAGCGTTCGATGCCGCAGCGCTGAAGATGGAGGACCTCGACGCCAAAGCGCGTGCTCTGGATCAGGCCGCGGCTGACGCGATTCACCTCTATCGTTTGGAAAACACCGGTTTTCGAACCGCCCCAGCGCCGGCCTATTTCGGAACGACGCCGCCTGCTGCGGGTCCGGCGCTCGATGCGCTGGCCGCCGCGGCAACCTTGATCGACGATGCGCGCGGCCGCCTGCGCGAAGCACAGGCTCAATCCGGCGTTGCACTCGAGGGTTTACTGGCCGAGCTGGACGAGGCGACCCGCCGACTCGACACCGGTTCTGCTTCATGAGCCGGCGGCGCGGTGCAACGGCGCGCAGCGCCTTGGGCGCCGGGCTGATCGTGCTGGCCATGCTGGTCTTGGGTGGGCTCGGCGGCGCCAGCTTTCTCCTACGCGCGCCGCCGACGGATGCGCAGACATTGTGCCGAACCGATGCGCCGCTGCGCGCGCATACGGTTGTTCTGGTGGACGCCACCGACCGGCTCGAATCGCGCCATCGCCGCAAGCTGCGCGCCGTACTGGCGCAGGAGCGCGCGCGCCTTGCGCAATTCGACCGGCTGACGCTGATGCGGCTCAATGTGCGCTCGCCGCAGGAGCCTGGCATCCTGTTCTCGCGGTGTTTGCCGCGCCCGCCGGAACAGACCAATCCGCTGTTCGAGAATGCGCGGATGACGCAGGCGCGCTGGGATGAGGACTTCGCCGCCGCGCTCGACCGGGCGTTGCGCAACGCCGGCGCCAGCGGTCCGGCGCGCGCCTCGCCAATCGTTGCGGGACTGCGTGCGGTCGCCGCCGATCCCGATTTCGGCGCCGAGATTCCCCGACGCCGCCTGGTGCTCGTCTCCGATTTGCTTGAACACGAGCCGGAGGACGGCTTCTCGCTTTATGTTTCGGAGGCGGATTATGCGGCTTGGCGCGCCGCGAGGCCCTGGGGTCCGCCCGATCTTTCCCGGGTCGAGATGCGCATCGTCCCGCTCGATCGGCCGGAGCACGCCCAACGCCAAGCCGCCGCACTCGCGCACTTCTGGCCGGCCTTTTTCGACGCCGCCGACGTACAGGACCTGACTGTCGACCCGTCGCCGTGACGGCTCTGTCCGACTCACTTTAGATCACGGTGTCGGGGTCGGACCCGGAGGGGCAGGTGATTACCTACAAGTGGCAAGGCGCCAGCGGGCGCTGGTACGAATTCGAGGTCGTTCGAGCGCAGCGCCTGTGGGAGCCGGTCGGCGGCATTTACATGTTTGTGAAGCCGCACGATCAGCCACAGCAGGACTGGGGCGGGCCGATCAGCCTCTTCATCGCCAAGACGGACGACTTTTCCGTCACACTGGCGCGTCACGACATGTGGCGTGCGGCCGAAAATCTCGGCGCCAAAGAGATCCACCTGCTCGTGGTCAAGGACTCGCAGGCGCGCGAGCGCGTGGAGCGCGATTTGCTCGAAGCGCAAGCGCCGATCCTCAATCGCAATATGCTGCGCCGCGTCGCATAGGGCGACGCCCGGCAAAGCTCGCACTCCAGCCAAATTTAATGCCCCGGCGCAGGCTGGCCGTGGAACTGTGACGGGCTCCCACGCTTAAAGCGTGCGCAAGGAGCCTTCACATGCAGCTCGAACATATGTCGCACGGAACCTACGCAGCAGTTCCGCCGTCGGCTTGGCGCAAGCACGGCGCCGATTTGCAGACTTGGGATCGCGCAATCTCGGCGAGCCTCGGCGTCGCGCTCGGCGCATGGGCGCTGCAACGGCGCGATCGCCTCGGCCTGGCCGCAGGCGCAGTAGGCGCGGCATTGCTGGCGCGCGCGATCATAGCACGCGATCCGCTTACGCGCGCCATGCGCGCGGGCCCCATAGCGGAAGACAAGGCGGAGCAGCTCGGGTGGACAAGCGCGGCGCTGATCAGCCGGTCGGTAACTGTCAATCGCCCGCGACAAGAGCTGTATGAGATGTGGCGCGATTTCGAGCGGCTGCCGCTGTTTCTCGACAACATCGACGAGATCGAGGCGATCGACAGTCGATGCTCACGTTGGAAAGTGCGCGGGCCGGGCGGCATCACGCTGGAATGGGTCAGTGAAATCGTCGAAGACGAGCCCGGGCGACGCATCGCCTGGCGCTCGGCCGAAGGTGCAGACATCCGCAATACCGGCGAGGTGGAGTTTGAGGACGCCGCCGGCGGACGAGGCGCGATCGTGCGCGCCAACATTTTCTATGAGCCGCCGGGCGGCAATGTGGGGCGGGCCGTCGCGGCGCTGTTTCAGCGCGAGCCGGCTCTGCAAGCTCGTCGCGATCTGCGCCGCTTCAAGCAATTCATGGAAACCGGCGAAGTCGCCACCGCCGCGCGGCGCGCGGTGCAAGCCTCGTAAGGAGCTTCATCATGCGCGCTGTATGCTGGCACGGCGTCAAGGACATTCGCGTGGACACCGTTCCCGATCCGGAAATCGTCAATCCGCGCGACGCCATCCTCAAGGTGACGAGCACCGCGATCTGCGGATCGGACCTGCACCTGTACGACGGCTACATCCCCGGCATGCTGCCGGGCGACATCATGGGCCATGAGTTCATGGGCGAGATCGTCGATGTGGGCGAGGAGCTGCGCGACGATGGACTGCGCGCCGGCGATCGGGTGATCGTGCCGTTCAACATTGCCTGCGGCCAGTGCTTCTATTGCGAGCGCGAGCTCTATTCTGCCTGCGACAATTCCATTCCGCCGGACAAGGCTGACATGTCGGAGCTGGCGTACGGCCATCAGCTGCCGGGGCTGTTCGGCTATTCGCACCTGACGGGCGGGTATCCCGGCGGGCAGGCGGAGTATGTGCGCGTGCCGTTTGCCGACGTCGGCCCGCTCAAGGTTCCCGACGAACTTGAGGACGAGCAGGTTCTGTTCCTCACCGACATTTTCCCGACCGGCTACATGGCGGCGGAAAATTGCAGTATTGAGCCGGGCGACACCATCGCGGTGTGGGGGTGTGGGCCTGTCGGGCAGTTCGCGATCCGGAGTTGCTTCTTGCTGGGCGCCGAGCGCGTAATCGCCATCGACCATCACCCCAACCGGCTGGACATGGCGCGCCAAGCCGGCGCCGAAACGCTCAACTATCGCGATGTGAACGTGCTGCAGGCGCTGAAGGAAATGACCGGCGGCATCGGCCCGGACGCCTGTATCGACGCGGTCGGTCTCGAAGCGCACGGTTTTGCCATCGACAACATTATCGACTTCGCCAAGAAGTTCACGATGACCGGCACGGATCGCCCGCATGCATTGCGCGAAGCCATCATGGCGTGCCGCAAGGGCGGGACCGTCTCCGTGCCCGGCGTTTATGGCGGGGTGCTCGACATGTTCCCGTTCGGCGCCGCGTTCGAGAAAGGCCTCACCTTCAAGATGGGCCAAACCCACGTGCATCGCTACACGCGCCCCCTGCTCGAGAAGATCGTGAACGGCGAGATCGATCCCACCTTCATCATCTCGCACCGTCTGTCGCTGGAAGACGCCCCACAAGCCTACGCGATGTTCAAGCAGAACCAGGACGACGTAACCAAAGTGGTGCTGCGTCCGTCATAAAGGGCATGCAACCCGTGGCGCGGCACGGGCGTTCCAGATCAGGAACGCTTAACATCGCGCGCAGGACATCGCCTTGGCCAGGAAAGCTATCCGGACTCAGAGCAAACTCAAGACCTATCGCGCCAAGCGTGACTTCTCGAAAACGGCCGAGCCGAGCGGCGATAATCCAATCACGCCGTCGAAGCGGATGCGCTTCGTCGTACAGAAACACGCCGCCTCGCGTCTGCATTACGATTTCCGGCTCGAACTCGGCGGCGTGTTCAAATCGTGGGCAGTCACCAGGGGTCCCTCGCTCAATCCCAAGGACAAGCGTCTGGCGGTGGAGACCGAAGACCACCCGCTCGACTACGGCGACTTCGAGGGCACGATCCCAAAAGGCGAGTATGGCGGCGGCACGGTGATGCTGTGGGACCGTGGCTATTGGCTGCCGATCGACACCGAGGATGCTGAAAAGGCGCCGGCAAACGGCGAACTCAAATTCGTACTCAGTGGTGAAAAGCTGGAGGGCGGTTTCGTGCTGGTGCGCATGAAACGGCGCGAAGGAGAAAAGCGCGACAACTGGCTGCTGATCAAGCACCGCGACGCCTATGCGATGGAGAACGACAGCGAAGCGCTGCTCGAAAACGCGCGCTCCGTCGCCTCTTCGCGCACGATGGACGAAATCGCCGCCGGCAAAGGCCGCAAGCCCAAGCCGTTCATGCTGAAGAAGGCCGGCAAAGCGGACGCAGTCTGGAGCTCCAACAAGAACGCCAAGAAACGCGCGCGCAAACGCGCCAGTGAGGACGAGGCCCATGCCTAAGCCGGCCAATGCTTCGCGCCGCGGCGTGACGATCTCCAAGCCGGACAAGCAGCTCTGGCCGGCGTGGCGGAAAGAACCGGCCGTCACCAAGGCCGATCTCGCTGGCTATTACGATGCGGTCTGCGCCTGGATGCTGCCGCATCTGCGCGGGCGGCCCTGCTCCATCATCCGCGCGCCCGACGGGATCGACGGCGAGCGCTTCTTTCAGCGTCATCCCATGCGCGGCGCCTCCGGCCTGATCACGCGCGTGAAGGTGAAAGGCATCGCCGAAGCTTACATGCAATTCGATTCCGTTGGCGCGCTGGTCGCCGCGGCGCAGATTGCGGCGGTGGAAATGCATCCCTGGAACAATGCGCCGGGCGATCCGGAAACGCCCGGCCGCATCGTGTTCGACCTCGACCCTGGCGATGACGTGCCGTTCGAACGCGTGGTCGAGGCGGCCAAAGAGATGCGTGAGCGGCTCGCCGCTCTCGGCCTTGTCGGTTTCTGCAAGACCACCGGCGGCAAGGGCCTGCATGTGGTTGCGCCGCTGAAGACGTCGCGCTCGGCTGAGCTGAACTGGGATACGGCCAAGGCGTTCGCGTTGGAAGTGTGCCGGCAGATGGCGGCGGATTCGCCGGACCGTTACCTGATCAACATGAGCAAAGCCAAGCGCGTCGGCAAAATCTTTCTCGACTATCTGCGCAATGACCGCATGGCGACCGCGGTGGCGCCGCTCTCGCCTCGCGCCCGCGACGGCGCGCCGGTGGCGATGCCGCTCAACTGGTCGCAAGTGCGCGCAAGCCTGGATCCAATGCGCTACACGATGCGTACCGTTCCGGCGTTGATCAATAAGTCCGCCGCCTGGGATGAATATTGCGAAAGCGAGCGACCGTTCCTGAGCGCGGCTAAGAAGCTCGTCGGCGGGCGCAAGCTGAAATATGCGCCCCCGTCGCGCGCGGCGCGGCGAGACGAGCACGCCGGCGCATGACGAGCTTTCCGCTGCCGGTGGAAACGACGCGGCCGATGGAGGCCCGGCTCGTCCAAGAACTGCCAGCCGGCGATGGATGGCAGTACGAACCGAAATGGGACGGCTTCCGCTGCCTCCTGTTCAAATCCGACCGGGACGTCGACCTGCGGGCCAAATCCGGCAAGCCGCTGGCGCGCTATTTTCCGGACCTTGTCGAGCGCGTGCGCGCCATGCCGCAGAGACGCTTCGTGCTCGACGGCGAATTGGTCATCGTCGAGAACGGCGCCTTTTCTTTCGAAGCACTGCAGCTGCGCCTGCATCCAGCCGCCAGCCGCGTCGCGAAACTCGCCGCGGCGCAGCCTGCGCAAGTGCTGCTGTTCGACATTCTGCATAATGGCCGACGCGCGCTTCTCGAGGCGCCTCTAAGCGAACGTCGTACGGCACTGGAAAAGTTCTACCGCGCCACGCCCTGCATCCAGCTCTCCCCCTACTCGCGCGACCTGAAGGTTGCGCGCGGCTGGCTGAAGCGCGCCGGCTCGGGCATGGATGGCGTCATCGCCAAACGTCTGGACGACAGCTACATCCAAGGCGAGCGCGCGATGCTGAAGGTCAAGCGCCTGCGCACTGCAGACTGCGTGGTCGGCGGCTTCCGCTATCTTCAGGGCGCGCGCGAAGTCGGCTCGCTCCTGTTGGGCCTCTACGATGAAGAGGGCCTGCTGCATCATGTCGGCTTCACCTCCACCATCGCCAGCGCCGAACGGTCTGAGCTGACCGGACGCCTGGAAAAGGTTGCCGGCGGGCCTGGCTTTACCGGTCGCGCGCCCGGCGGGCCCAGCCGCTGGAGCGGCGAACGCAGCACCGAATGGACGGCGCTGAAACCCAAGCTGGTCGTGGAGGTCCGCTACGATCATGTCAGCGACGAACGCTTCCGTCACGGCGCGAAGCTGCTGCGCTGGCGTCCGGACAAGGCGCCGCGGCAATGCACGTTCGAACAGCTCGCCCTGCCTGCGACGCCGGCTGAGCTGCGCGCCATCCTGACGGGGCGCTGACGGAACTGCGGACTCTGGGGCGGCGTTGGCCCAAGAGGAGTTCGCCCATGCCGCACCTCATCGACGCGCGTCCGCTGATCGACGCCTTTTCGCAAACCGATCCGCGCATTCCCGTGCTGGTGTTTGCGCTGCTCGACATCTACCTCGAAGACGGGCCGTTCGAGTTCGACGCAAGCGCCATCGCCGAACGCTTGTCCGGCCAGACGCTGGAGCCGCGGCTCAACCCGGAAACCATCGCTTCGCTGCAGCCCGATCTCGAGCGCTTTTTCGAACCCGGCGCCGAGGGCTGGGCGCCGCGCGTCGGCGTGCTCGAATACGCGCAGGACGCGGCTGCCCGGCCCGCCTATCCGGCGCGCGCGCCCGGCGATATCGCGCCTAGCTGATCGGATCCGCCGGCGACGACGCGCTTGGCGCCACGATATGGTTCATATATCAACTATCCATGCGCATCGCCTGCATCGGCGGCGGCCCGGCAGGGCTCTTGTTCGCCATTTCCATGAAGCTGCGCAACGATCGGCACGACGTGGTCGTGTTCGAGCGCAACGATCCCGGCGACACGTTCGGCTGGGGCGTCGTGTTCTCCGACCAGACCATGGAGAATTTGCGCGCCAACGATCCTAAGAGCGCCGGCGCAATCGAAGCAGGCTTTGCGCATTGGGACGATATCGACGTGCATATCCGGGGCGAGACTATCACCTCCTCCGGTCACGGCTTCATTGGCATCGGCCGCAAGCGTTTGTTGAACATCCTGCAGGATCGCGCGCGCGAGCTGGGCGTGCGGCTTGAGTTCAAAACGGAGGTCGATCCGACGCCGGAGCTGTTCGGCGCCTACGACTTGGTGCTCGCCTGCGACGGGGCCAATTCGAAGCTGCGCAAAGCGTATGAAGCGGAGTTCGGCGTCGACATCGACGTGCGGCCGAACAAGTACATCTGGCTCGGCGCCGACAAGGCGTTCGAAGCGTTCACCTTCGCCTTCGAAGAGACGGCGCACGGCTGGATCTGG
>CAZHWA010000013.1:0-14606 GCA_964536175.1 uncultured Terricaulis sp.
GACGCGCTCGCTGCGCGCCGATCTCGGCGTCATGCTCTCGGCCAGCCACAACAAGTTTGCCGACAACGGCATCAAGCTGTTCGGGCCGGACGGCTACAAGCTCTCCGACGAGGCCGAGCTGGAGATCGAGCAGCTGATGGACAGCCCGCTCGATCGGCACTTGGCCGATCCCGCCAAGCTGGGCCGCGCCAAGCGCATCGACGATGCCCAGGCGCGCTATGTCGAGATCGTCAAGGCGACCTTCCCCAAGCGGCTTTCGCTGAAAGGCCTGCGCATCGTCGTCGACGCCGCCAATGGCGCGGCCTACCGCGTGGCGCCGGTGGCGCTTTATGAATTGGGCGCCGAAGTGTTTCCGCTCGGCGTCGAACCCAACGGCTTCAACATCAACGAAGAGGTCGGCTCCACCGATACGCGCGCGCTCAGGGAGGCGGTGCTGAAATATCGCGCCGATCTCGGCATCGCGCTCGATGGCGATGCAGACCGCGTCGCCATCATCGACGAGAAGGGCAATGCCATCGACGGCGATCAGCTGATGGCGCTGATCGCCAAGAACTGGAAAGAGCACGGGACGCTGACCAAGCCCGGCATTGTCGCCACGGTGATGAGCAATCTGGGGCTGGAGCGCTTCCTGGAGAGCCTCAAGCTCAAACTTGAGCGCACCAAGGTGGGCGACCGCTACGTGGTCGAGGCGATGCGCGCCAAGGGCTACAATGTCGGCGGCGAGCAATCTGGCCATATCGTCCTCTCCAACTTTTCCACCACCGGCGATGGCCTGCTGGCCGCGCTACAGGTGCTGGCGGTGATCGTGGAGAGCGGCAAGCCGGCCAGCGAAGTGTGCAAGCTGTTCGATCCCGCCCCGCAAGTGCTGGAGAACGTCCGCTACGAGAAGGGCAAGCCCGATCCGATGGAGGCGCCCGCGGTGAAGGCGGCGATCGAGGCGGCCGAAGCGTCGCTTGTGGGCAAGGGCCGCCTGCTGGTGCGCAAGTCAGGCACCGAACCGCTGGTGCGGATCATGGCCGAAGGCGAGGACGAAGCGCTGGTGCGGAAGACTGTCGCCGACGTGAAGAGTGCGGTGGTCGCGGCGGCAAGAGCGGCTTGAGGCTGAATTGGTGACACACACGCATGGCGAGAGCGCGCACGCGCGTGCTCAGCGCGTTGGGTGAGTGTGTGTCACCGATTTAGCTGCGGGCGCCGGTAATTGGTGTGTGTGTCGCCAATTTAGCAGGAGGAGCGGTCCATGACAAAGGCCTTGTGCGTGGTGGTCGGGGTCGGGCCGGGCAATGGCGCGGCGCTGGCGCGCGCGTTCTCGGAGGCTGGCATGGCGCTGGCGCTGCTGGCGCGGCGCACCGAGTTCACCAGCCAGCTCGCAAGCGAACTGCCGGATGCGCGCGCCTACGCGTGCGATGTATCCGATCCGGCGTCGGTCGCGGCGGCGTTCAAGGCACTCCGCGCCGACATGGGCGATGCGGCGACGCTCGTTTACAACGCGGGCTCAGGCATTTGGGGCGATGTCGAGAAGATCGGCCTTGACGATTTCGAGGCTGCCTGGAAGGTGAACGCCCTGGGGGCGTTGGCGGCGAGCAAGGAAGTCATCCCCGCCATGAAAGCGGCGGGCTCTGGCGCGATCATCTTCATCGGCGCAACCGCGTCGCGGCGTGGCACGCCGCGCACGGCCGCGTTCGCGCCGGCGAAAGCGGCGCAGCGAAGCCTGGCGGAATCGATGGCGCGCAGCCTTGGGCCGCAGGGCATCCATGTCGCTCTGATCGTCATCGACGCGGTTGTCGATTTGCCGCGCACGCGACAAGCGATGCCGGACAAGCCCGATGCGTATTTCCTGAAGCCCGCGGACATGGCCGCAAGCGCGGTCTGGCTCGCCCAGCAGCCGCGCTCGGCCTGGAGCTTCGAGATCGAAGTGCGCCCGTTCGCCGAGACCTGGTGACTTGCGCCGGTCGCTGCCTCGGGCGGCTCCGCCAGCGCGACCGGATGCGCGTCAGCCGAGGTCAAGACCGCTCTGGCACGTAACGCCAGTACCGCCGAGCCCGCAATAGCCGCCTGGATTCTTGGCCAAGTACTGCTGGTGATAATCTTCGGCGTAATAGAAGTCCGGCGCCGCACGGATCTCCGTCGTGATCGGACCGAAGCCGGCTTCCCGCAGCCGCTCGGCATAGGACGCGCATGCAGCGCGCGCCGCTTCCGCTTGCGCCGGCGTCGTTGTGTAGATGGCGGAGCGATATTGCGTGCCGACATCGCCGCCCTGACGCATGCCTTGGGTGGGATCGTGGCTTTCAAGGAAGATGCGCAATAATTCGCCGTAGCCGATCGTGCTGGGATCGTAGATGACGCGCACGACTTCGGCATGACCGGTGCGGCCGGAGCAGACTTCTTCATAGGTCGGATTGGGCGTGACGCCGCCGGCATAGCCCGCGGCCGTCACCCATACGCCGGGCGTCTGCCAGAACTTGCGCTCGGCGCCCCAGAAGCAGCCGAGCCCGAACACGGCTTCGTGCAAGTGTTCCGGGAACGGGGGCCGTAACGGGTGGCCCGACACTGCGTGCGTGGCCGCAGTTGGAATCGGCGCGGCGCGCCCCGGCAGGGCCTGATCGGGGGTCGGGAGCGAACTCAGCTTGGCCATTGGCGTCCTCTTATGGGAGCTAATATAGGCGCCTTCGCTGTGACATGCCGGTTGGTTACGGAGAGACGGCCCGGCCGGTTGCAACTGGCCGGGTCCGCCCCCATAAACCTGCCCCGCTGGAGAGGTGGCCGAGTGGTTGAAGGCGCACGCCTGGAACGCGTGTATGGGTGCAAGCCCATCGAGGGTTCGAATCCCTCTCTCTCCGCCAGTTTATCCGTCTAGCGATTTGATTTCAGAGTCGAAAAAACGCAGGCATCCAAGAGCAATCGGTCACACCTGGAGCGCTTGCTCGAACATCACAGCGTTGGCGGCATGTTCTGCAGAAGTCCCGTCGAACCGGCCAGATCGATGAGACGGGCGGCGTCGCCGGGCGAAAGATTGACCAGCGGGGGCCGGAGGCGGCGCCACGCATCGCGGCCCGTAGCGTGCGCCATGATCTCCTTCAACGCTGGGATGGTTGGAAATTGCTGCAGCATGAGCCGCGTGCGGGTGATCGCGTCCTGATGCGCGTCGGCGTCCGGTGCGCGCCAGTTGCGCGCCAACGACGCCAGCGCAGCGCAAGTCACGTTGGCCGTGGCCGAGATGCAGCCGGGCCCGCCGGCGCGCAGCGTCGCCAGCAAGAATTGCTCGGAGCCGGCGAAAACCAGAAACCCGGGCAGCTGTTGCAGCGCCTGCGCCATCGCCGCCCAGTCGCCGGACGAATTCTTCACCCCGACCACGATGCCCGCAAACGCGCGCTGCAGCCGCGCCAAGAGGCCAACGCCGATGGCCAGGCCGGTCATTTGCGGAAAGTCGTAGATAAGCACGCGCAGCCGCGCGTCGCCGACGGCTTCGATGATCTGGGCGTAGGCGCGAAACAGGCCGTCTTCGGCGACATTCTTGTAGTAGAACGGCGGCAGCATCAGCACATTGGTGAAGCCGGCGTCGAGCACGGCGCGTGTCAGCGCGATGGTGTCGGGCGCGGCGCAGCAGCCCGTGCCGATGGCCAGGCGTTCGCGTTCTATGCTACTGCGGCTCAGGGCGTCGATGACCTGAAGCCGTTCAGCGAGCGAGAACGAATTGGCCTCGCCGGTGGTGCCGAGCGCGGCCACGCCGGCGCTGCCGGCCTCGAGCAGCCAGCGGACATGCGCGAGATAGGCCGGCGCATCGATGCTGAAATCGCGGTTCAGCGGCGTAAGGCTCGCGGTCCAGGCGCCGTGCGCGAAATCGTTCATGGGACTCTCTTGCCGGCGATTAGGCGCGCACGCTACAGGCGCGGCAAAGGCCGGCAAGGCGTATTTGACGACTTCGCGGCGGCGGTCAGGCCGCCTGCAACAATTCCAGTGCGCCGCGGTCGCGCACCACGACATGGCGCGAACTTGGTAGCTCGATCGTGCGCTCGCGTTCCATCTGCGTGAAGGCACGCGACACGGTTTCGATCGTCAACGCCAGATGGTCGGCGATGTCGGCGCGCGACATCGGCAGGTCGATCTCGCGCCGGCAAGCGAAGCGTTCGGCCAGCTGCAGCAGGAAGGAAGCCACACGTTCGCCAGCGCCTTTGCGGCCGAGCACCACCGCGTGTTGGCGCGCGCTCTCGAGCTGGCGCGACATGAGCTGCATCAGCGCCTTGGCCGCGGCGGGCTGTTCGGCTGTCGCCCGATCGATCAGCGAGCGGCGAATCATCGCCACCTCAACGGGGCCCACGGCTTCGGCCGACATGCTGTGGTTCGGACCGAGTTCGAGCCCGAGAACATCGCCCGGCAGGTGGAAGGCCAGAATCTGACGCCGGCCATCTGCACTGAAGAGCACTGTGCGCACTGCACCGCTTAAGACTCGGTACACATAGTCAGCCCGCTCGCCTTCGCCGAATATCTCCTTGTTCTGCTCGAAGCGAATGCGCGTGCCTTGCACAACCAGTCCGGGACCCAGCGCTATGGCGTCCGGCAGAGCAAGGGCCGGTCCACTGGCGATTTCCGTGTTGAGGTCTCGCATGGCGTGTCTCCCCTAAGTCGACAAACCAGTACGCCCGGTCGCTGAGATGGAACATTCCGGGCGAATGCTTACGTAGTTTCCCGTAACGCCGGCAGCATTGGCCGCCTTGGCGGCGCCGGTCCGCGTCGATATGGATCGGGACAATGAATGAAGCCACGCCTGCCGCTCAAGCGCTGCTCGGCCGCGTATCCGGTCGCTCAGACGCGCGCCGTGAGGCCCTTGTTGCGTATGGCGGCGTCACAGGCGCGAGCGTCGTCATGACGCTCGTCGCCGTCTTGTTGCGAGTGGTCTTTCCAGGCGCGGCGATCGCTTTCCTGTTTTCCCCGGTCGTCTACGCTGCAGCGGTGCTGGCCGGACTTGGACCCGGCCTGCTCGCCAGCCTGTTAGGCGCGGCGGCGATACTGATATTGGCGCCGACCCATCCGGCCATTCCGTATGTTTTCGTCGTGCTTGGCGTCGCCTTGTCGTTTGGCGGGGACTGGATATTCCGGCGCCGCCGGCTGGGCATGCTGTCGGCGCAGGCGCTCGTCGAGCGTGAGGCGCATTTGCGCTCCATCTACGATACCGCCCCCGACGCGCTGATCGTCATCGACGAGAAAGGGATCATGCATTCCTACAGCGCCGCGGCCGAACGCATGTTCGGTTGGACCGCGTCGGAAACGTTGGGGCGCAGCGTCAATATGCTGATGCCGTCGCCGTATCGGGAAGAACACGACGGCTATATTCGCAATTACCTGACCACAGGCGTCAGGCGCATCATCGGCATCGGCCGTATTGTCGTCGGCGTACGCAAAGACGGTTCGACATTCCCGATGGAGCTGGCGGTCGGCGAAGTGCGCTCGGAGCAGGGGCGATTCTTTACCGGCTTCGTCCGCGACTTGACCGAGCGCCAGGCGACGGAAACACGGCTGCAGGAGTTGCAGGCAGAGCTGGTGCACATGTCGCGGTTTACGGCCATGGGCGAAATGGCATCGGCCTTGGCGCATGAGCTCAACCAGCCTCTCAGTGCGATCGCCAACTATGCGAGCGGCGGCCGCCGCCTGCTCGAGCGCGGCGACACCAGCGGCAAGGCGCTCGAGGCCATGGACAAAGCTGCTGAGCAGGCTTTGCGGGCTGGCGAGATTATCCGCCGTCTGCGCGACTTTCTGGCCCGCGGAGAGAGCGAACGCAGTGTGGATCCTTTGCCGAAACTAGTGCAGGAAGCCTGTGCGCTGGCGATGGTAGGGGCCAAGGAAGCGGGGGTGCGCGTCCGCTACAAACTCGACCCCACGCTGGAGCTTGTCGTGGTCGACCGGGTCCAGATTCAACAAGTGATCATCAATCTCGTGCGCAACGCGCTGGACGCCATGCAGGATGCGCCGCAGCGGAATCTGTTGGTCTCGACCTATCCCGGCGAGGACGGCATGGCCGTGGTGAGCGTCGCCGATACCGGTCCCGGGCTCGCCGAGAGCGCGGCGGCGCGGCTGTTCCAGCCGTTCGTCACCACCAAACCGCAAGGCATGGGCGTTGGGCTTTCAATTTCGCGTACGATCGTCGAGGCCCATGGCGGACGCATCTGGACCGAGCCCAATCCGGGGGGCGGGACCATTTTTTGCTTCACCGTACGACTTGCGCCGAAGGAAGAGGTGTAGAGAGAATCGATGACGCGCGAGCCCACCGTCCACGTCGTTGACGACGATGCGGCGCTCAGGGATTCCCTGGCGTTCCTGCTTTCGGCGGAGAGCCTCAAATCGCGCACGTACGACAGCGCTGCGGCGCTGCTCGCGCGCGCCGGCGACCTCGAACCCGGCTGCGTCGTGACCGACATCCGCATGCCGGGCATGACCGGCCTCGAACTGGTGGCCGAGTTGACGCGGATCGGGGTCGGGCTTCCGGTCATCGTGTTGACGGGTCACGCCGACGTACAGTTGGCCGTCGAAGCGATGAAAGCAGGCGTGGTCGATTTTCTGGAGAAGCCCTTTGCCGATGAGGCCTTGCTCCGGGCCGTTCGTGCGGCCCTTGCATCGGGCGCGGACGAGGCCGCGCGCCGGGCTGAACAGATCGAAATCGAAAATCGCCTGGCCCAGCTGACGCCGCGCGAACGCGACGTGTTCGAAGCCGTCGTGGCCGGGGACTCGAACAAGGCGGCCGCGCTCAAGCTAGGCATCAGCCCTCGCACGGTCGAAATCTACCGGGCCAACGTGATGAGCAAGATGCAGGCGCACAGCCTGTCGGAACTCGTGCGTATGGCGCTCGCACGCCGCCGCTGATTGCGCCAGATCAAGGCCGGAACCGTTACAGCACGCAATAAATGTTGCATGCAGACGCAAATCCCCATGACCGAGGCAGCCGCTTCGCCGCATTGTGTGGTGCTCGTTGATGACGATCTCCCGTTGCTGCGGGCGATGAAGTTCGCCCTGGAAACCGAGGGTGTCGCGGTCGCCGCCTTCCTGTCGGGGGAAGCCGCGCTTGCAGCGCCCGCCGCCAGCTACACCTGCTTCGTACTGGACCAGAGATTACCGGGCATGTCCGGGCTCGACCTGCTGGAACGCTACCGTGCGCGCGGCGAAACCGCCCCAGCTGTTCTCATCACCACCAATCCCAGCTCGGTTACCCGCGCGCGCGCACAGGCCGCTGGCGTCGAGATCATCGAGAAACCGCTGCTCGACGGGGCGCTCACGCGCAAAGTGCTCGAACTCACGGCCCCGGCGGCAAACGCCTAAGTTTTCGCGACTCGCCGCCGGTCCTCGCCGGATTCACGAACACTTCGAGTGGCCGCACTCGAGGCACTTGTCGCAGCCTTCCGCGCGGATGAGCGCCGCTGCGCCGCATTTGGGGCAGGGGCGCGGCTTGGTTTGTATCGCCGCCGTCGACGGTGCTGGTTTGGCCGCGCCACTGTCCAGATGCCGCTGCACGACATCGCCGATGGCGGCCAGGAGCGACGGCACGTAGCGGCCGCCGAGCCAGGCGCCTCCGCGCGGGTCGAACACCGCTTTCAGTTCCTCGGCGACGAAGGACACATCGCCGCCGCGGCGAAACACAGCCGAAATCATGCGCGTCAAAGCAAGCGTCCAGGCGTAGTGTTCCATGTTCTTGGAGTTGATGAACATCTCGAACGGGCGCCGCCGACCATTCTCCTCGACATCGTTGATGGTGACATAGATGGCGTGTTCGCTCTCGGGCCATTTGATCTTGTAGGTCGACCCGACCAATTCTTCCGGACGCGCGGCGAGGGCGGGTTGTCTATCCTCCGCCGGCGGCGCTTCTGACTTCTCAACCGACAGCACAGATCCCGTGACCACATTGGGACGATAGGTCGTGCAACCCTTACAGCCCATGTCGTAAGCGCGGACATAGACATCGGCGAAATCCTCGAAGGGAATGTCTTCAGGACAGTTGATGGTCTTCGAAATCGAACTGTCGATATAGAGCTGCGCCACGGCTTGCATGGCCAGATGGTCGGCCGGGGTCAGCGTCTGGGCGCTAACGAAGCTGTGCTCAGGCGGAGGAGCGTCGCCCTTCAGCCGCTTCCACATCGTCAGCGCATAATCCTGCACCGGCTCTTCGATCACGGTGTTGTCGGCCTGGCGCACGCGGCGCTGGTAGCTAAAGGCGAAGACCGGTTCGATCCCCGAAGAGGTGTTGCCCGCGAGCAGAGAAATCGTTCCGGTCGGCGCGATGGTGGTAAGGCAGCCATTGCGCAAGCCGTGCTCGGCGATGAGCGCACGGGTGTCGGCGTCGAGCGAGGGCACGGTCGGCCGGTCGAGCATTGCAGGCTCGTAGGCAGGGAAGGGGCCTTTCTCGGCCGCGAGTTGCGCCGAGGCGCGATAGGCTGCGGTGCGCATTGCATCCAGCCAGCGCCGTGTGAGCGCCACGCCGTCCTCTGCGCCATAGCGCGCGTTGCAGAAGATAAGCGCATCCGCAAGACCCGTGACGCCGAGGCCGATACGCCGCTTGGCCTTGGCTTCGACCTCCTGTTCGCGCAGCGGATAACGCGAGACGTCGATGACGTCGTCGAGCAGCCGCACCGCGGTCGCGGTCAGATCGGCCAGTTCTTCGAGGTCGATGTCGGCGTCGGGTTCGAACGGACGCTTGACCAGGCGCGACAGGTTGATCGAGCCCAGCAGACATGCGCCGTACGGCGGCAGCGGCTGCTCGCCGCAGGGATTGGTGGCCGAGATCGTCTCGCAATAGGCCAGATTGTTGTTGGCATTGACGCGATCGACGAAGATTACGCCGGGCTCGGCGACGTCATACGTCGCCCGCATCAGCCGTCCCCATAGATCGCGCGCGCGCACGGTGCGGATGGTTTCGCCGTTGAACGTCAACGGCCAGTCTTGGTCCGCCTTGAGCGCGGCCATGAACGCATCCGTGACCAGCACGGAGACGTTGAAGTTCCGCAGCCGCGCCGGGTCGCGCTTGGCCTCGACGAACGCTTCAATATCCGGATGGTCGATGCGCAGGCACGCCATCATCGCTCCCCGGCGCTGGCCGGCGGACATCACCGTGCGGCACATCGCATCCCAGGCATCCATGAACGAGAGCGGCCCGGACGCCTTGGCCCCGACCCCGCGCACCGGCGCTCCCGAGGGACGGATGGTGGAGAAATCCATGCCGACGCCGCCGCCTTGCTGCATCGTCAGCGCGGCCTCGCGCAGGTGCTCAAAAATGCCGTCGAGATTATCGGGGATCGTCCCCATCACGAAGCAATTGAACAGCGTGACGGCGCGGCCGGTGCCGGCGCCGGCAAGGATGCGGCCGGCCGGCAGGAATTTGAAATCCGTCAGGGCGTCCAGGAACTTGCCGCGCCATTGGCGGCGCTCGCGCGCAGGCTCCGCCTGCGCGATGGCGTCGGCGACGCGCGCCCACGTCTGCTCCACGTCCTCGTCTCCGCCGCCATCCTGCGTCGCGAAGCGATATTTCGCTTTCCAGATCTCGGCCGAAATGGCTGCGTCGAACGGCATTCCCAGACTCCTAGCTACACCTTGTTGTGGCGAGCACTCTCCGTGAGTCGCAAGTAACGGGGAGGTAAAATCGCATCGGCGCGCGACCATGCGGCGCAGTTTGTGACAATGAGCAGGCGTAGCCTTGATCATCGTCAATTTGGGAACGATGGCGCCATTTCTCAAGGAATGGCTGCCGCGCGATTCGCGGTTATCGGCGTTCAGGCCGCTGGCCGCTTGGCAGCAAGCCACTTGGGCAGGAGCGAGGGCAGATCGACCTTCGCCTCCGCATCGAATGCCACGCGCGCCTCACGCAAGCGCTGCATCAGCTCGCCTGTGCGAGCGGCCTCGAAGGTCTCGCCCGTCCCGCCGATGAACGCTCCCGCGATAAAGACTTGCGGGATCGTCTGCATGCCTGTGCGTGCGCGGAGCGCGTTGCGGATGCGCCCGCCGAGATCGTCTTCTTGGTAGGCGACGGAATCGAGGTCGACCGAGCGATAGGGGACGCCATAGGCCTTGAACAGCTTGCGCGCCGCCCAGCAGAACTCGCACCATTCCAGCGCAAACATCACCACCCGATGCTCCCGATCGCTGAGCGCGGCCGCGACAAAACTGGCGGCTTCCTCGTCCGCCGCCGGGGCGTCGCCCGCCGCCTCAGGCGCGGGCGGTCGCGGCAGATCGAACCGGCAGAGCGGCGTCGAGCGCGAAATCGCCTCCTCTTCCTCGGTCATGTCGACGGGCACGTCGTCGAATAGCGGCGTCGAGAGATAGCGTTCGCCGGTGTCGGGCAGCATGCAGAGCAGCGTGGCGCCCTTTGGCGCTCGTTCAGCGATCTTCATCGCCGCTGCGACAGCCGCGCCGGCGGAAATGCCGGCGAAAATCCCTTCGCGCGTCGCCAGCTCGCGCGAGAGGCGCAGTGCATCGGCGCCGTTGACAGGCACAATCCGGTCGAGCCATCGGGCGTCAAGGACATCCTGCGTGAGCTTAGGCACGAAGTCGGGCGCGGCGCCCTGGATCGGATGCGGCCTGAAGGAGGGGTGGCTCGTGGTCACCGCGCCGGTTGGCGGCGGCTGGGCAATGCCGCTGCCGAGCACTTGCGAATTGTCCGGCTCCGCGGCTGCGATGATGATGTCCGGGCGCGTCGCCTTCAGCGCGCGGGCGACGCCCTTCAACGTGCCGCCAGTGCCGAATGTCGTCACCCAATAGTCGAGCCGCTCGCCGGCAAAATCTGCCAGGATTTCCTCTGCCGTCGTTGCGGTGTGAATGTCGGCATTGGCTTCGTTCTCGAACTGGCGGGTCAAGAACCAGCCATGCGTCTCGGCCAGTTCCACCGCCTTGGCGAGCATGCCCGAGCCTTTGTCGGCAGCGGGCGTCAGCACAACCTTGGCGCCGAGAAAGCGCATGAGCCGACGCCGCTCGATCGAGAAGTTCTCCGCCATGACGATGACCAGCGGATAGCCTTTGCGCGCGCACACCATCGCGAGTCCGATGCCGGTATTGCCGCTGGTGGCTTCGATCACCGTCTGGCCTGGCTTCAACACGCCGCGGCGTTCGGCGTCTTCGATCACGGCAAGAGCGAGGCGGTCCTTGACCGAGCCGCCCGGGTTGAAGCTCTCGACCTTGGCGTAGATCGAGACGTGCGGCGGCGCGAGGTTCGCGAGTTTCACGACCGGCGTGCGGCCGATGGTTGCGAGGATGGAGTCGTATTTCATGAATCGGCGTCCTGGACCTCGCGCCATGCCGTGGCGATGGCATCGGCGAGGCGGTCGACATCCGCTTCCGTTAGCGGCGCCGAGATGATCGACAGGCGCATGACCCAGCGATCGCGCCAAGCGCTGCCTCCGGCGAAGACCTCGTTGTTGTTTTGCAGGCGCGCGATCACCGCGCGCGTGATCTCGTTCTGCCGTTCTATATCGCCTTGGCCGAAGGCGAGAATGATTTGATTGAGGCAAACCTCGTTCAGCACCTGCACGCCCGGCAGTTTCGCCAGGCGCTCGGCGACGCGGCGAGCGTAGGCGCAGTGCGTCCGCACCATTTCGGCGATGCCTTCGCGGCCGAGCGCCTTGAGCACCGCCCAGGCTGCAAAGCCACGCGCGCGGCGGGAAAGCTCCGGCGTATAAAGGGAGGGGTCGTGTTCGATGGCGTCGCCTTTGGGCAGGTAGCTCGCAGCGATGGTCATCGCGCGGCGGTGGATGTCAGGGTCGCGCACGATCGCCAAGCCGCAATCGTAGGGGAGCTGCAGCCATTTGTGGCCGTCTGTCGCCCAAGAATCGGCGTGCTCGACGCCCGCGGCGAGGTGGGCGAGTTCGGGCACAGCGCGCGCCCACAGCCCGAAGGCGCCATCCACATGCAGCCAGGCGCCGTGCGTGCGACAGGCTTCTGCGATCTCAACCATCGGATCGAACGCGCCCGTGTTGATCTGCCCCGCCTGCGCGATGGCGATGGTCGGGCCGGTGTCTTGCGCCAGCGTGCGTGCGAGCACATCCGCCCTCATCCGGCCTTGTGCGTCTGTTGCTATCGGCTCGGCCGTCTCCGCGCCGAAGCCAAGAAAGCGCAATGCAGCATAGACCGTCGTATGCGCATCCGCGCCCAGCAGCACCCGCACGCGCGGAGCGCCGTAAAGACCCCGCGCTTCGACGTCCCAACCGGCGCCGCGCAGCACCTCGTTGCGCGCGGCGGCGAGCCCGACAAAATTCGCCATCGTCGCACCGGTGACGAAACCGACAGAGGCGCTTTGCGGCAAGCGCAGGATGTCGAGCAACCATTCTCCGGCGACTTTCTCGGCGACGGCGGCGGCGGGGGTGCCAGCGTACATGCCGGCGTTCTGACCCCACGCGCTGGTCAGCCAGTCGGCGGCGACGCCGACCTCGTGTGACGCGCCGATCACCCAGCCGAAGAAGCGCGGGCCGCGCATCGCCGTAAGGCCCGGTTCGGCAGCCTGCGCCAGCGCTTCGATCACCGCACCGCCGTCTTCGCCTCGCTCCGGCGTTGGGCCGCTGAAGCGCGCGAGCAATTCTTCCGGCGTAATGGCAGGCCGGGGCGGCCGGTGGGACAGCGTCTCGGCGAAGGTCTTGGCGTGTCTCAGGGCGAGATCGAACGGGTGCATTGTCGGCTCATACGGACGGCTGACAAAAACGTTGCGTGACGCCGGACATGCGTCACGCAACGGCTTGGCGCCGGGGGGGTATATCACGCCGCTGGGCGGATGTTCTGGTTCACGCGGAAGATGTTGGCCGGATCGTATTTCTTCTTGATCGCGGCCAGCCGCGCGTAATTGGCGCCGTAGGCCGCCTGCACCCGCCCCTCGGCCTCGTCGTCCATCATGAAGTTCACGTAGCCGCCGCCGGGATTGAACGCGTGCACCGCATCCCAATAGGCCCGGCCCCACTGCTTCAGCGCCGGCGCCTGTTTTGGGTCTGGATCGATCGCCGCGATCACCATTGACCAGCGCGCATCGCGTGCGCCCCAGGCCGTTGCGTCCCGCGCCACGCGCTGGGCCGCGCCGTCGATCGGATAAAGATGCATCAGGCACAGATCGCTGGGCGCCTTGGCGATTTGGCTTATGTGTGCGTCGATCGCCGCGTCAGGCAGCGCCTTCACGTAATCGCCCTTCCAATACCATTGCATGCCCTTGGGAAAGAACGGATCGAACAGCGCTTGCATGGAGACAAACGGCATCTCGTTCATCCAGTCGAACAGCGGCGCCGGCAGCGCCTCGCGGAAGGGCTTCATCGCCGCTACACCGTTATCGACCGAGCCGTTATAGGCGCCGATCAGCGCGACGGCCTTCTTGCCCCAATGCTCCCGGGGGAAGGGGTCCGTTGGCGGCACGGTTTTCAGCCCAACGAACAGGCCGAGCTCAAGCGGCGCTTTGCCAATGTTGTCGCGATAGACCTGCATGACTTTCTTGGCGTCCTTCAGGTCCCAGAAGATCGGACCGGCATAGACCGCCGATACAGGATGCGCGCGATAGAGAAAGCTTGTCACGACGCCGAAATTGCCGCCGCCGCCGCGCAGCGCCCAAAACAGGTCGGCGTTGTCTTTTTCGTTGGCGGTGACGAAGCTGCCGTCGGCGAGCACGACATCTGCTTCAATCAAATTGTCGATAGTCAGACCGTGCGCACGGGTCAAATAGCCGCTGCCGCCCCCCAGCGTCAGGCCCGCAATGCCAGTGGTGGAGACAATGCCGGCCGGCACCGCCAGCCCGAACGCCGCGGCTGCGTGCTCGAGATCGCCCTGCGTGCAGCCAGGCTCGGCGCGCACCGTGCGCGCATTGGGGTCAACACGCACGCCCTTCAAGCGTGAGAGATCGATGACGAGGCCGTCGTCGCAGACGCCAAATCCTGGGCCGTTGTGGCCGCCGCCGCGGATCGCGATCAGCGTGTTTGTCTCGCGCCCGAACGTCACCGCCGCGACCACATCGGCGACGTCCGCAACGCGCGCGATCAGACCCGGCCGCTTATCGATCATGCCGTTATAGACTTTGCGTGCTTCGTCATAGTCTGGATGGGACGGCTCGATCAGCTCGCCGCGGAATCGCTCAGCAAACGCGGCCAGCTGCTTGGCGTCGAACATGGGGGACTCTCCGGTCTGGGGGCAAATGTCGTGACCGGGAGCATAGAACCGCCGCACTCGCTGCTGTATGACCGGGGTACTGAAAGCCTTGCCCGTCCGTCCGGCAGTGACGTTTCTCGGAGGTTGGACGTGGACGTCTTGTCCGATGTGCTGCGCGCGGTTCGCCTTACAGGCGCTGTCTATTTCGATGTGCGCGCTCGCGCCCCGTGGGTTGCTGAAACGCCCGCTACACCCAGCATCTGCGCCAACGTGATGCCGGATTTCGAACACGTCATCGCTTTCCACATCATGCTCGACGGCGGGTGCTGGGCCCAGCTGGACGATGAAAGCGAGCCGCCGATCCGCATGGAAGCGGGCGATGCGGTGATCTTCCCGGACGGGGAAGGGCATTACATGAGCACCGCGCGGGGCCTGCGGTCGCAGCCGAACATGGCGCTCTATTATCGTCCGCTCGATCGGCCGCTGCCGTTTGTCATCAACGAGTTCGGCGGCGATGGCGAGGCGGG
>CAZHWA010000014.1:0-14544 GCA_964536175.1 uncultured Terricaulis sp.
TCGGCGGGTTGTCGGTTCTCGACGCCGTCGCGGCAGGCGGTCATGCGCTGTCGCTCGACTATGTCGCGGACAATGCTTGGCTGCCGTACGGCCTAAAGTCGGATGCGGAATTGCGCGCGCGTGTCCCGGCGCTACTGGCGCGGGTCACCGAGGCATGGCGCCCGGATGCGGTCGTCGTCGCCTGCAATACGGCGTCCACAATCGTATTGTCCGAGGTGCGGCAGGCGTTGTCCGTCCCCGTGATCGGTGTCGTGCCGCCGATCAAACCGGCGGCGGCCGTGACGAAGACTGGCGTCATCGGTTTGTTGGCCACCCCCGCCACGGTGCGGCGTCAGTATACCGACGAACTGATAGCCCAGTTCGCGCCCGGCAAACGAGTTGTGCGTTTCGGCTCAACGGCGTTGGTGGACGCGGCCGAGCGAAAGTTGCGCGGCGAAGCGGTGGCTACAGAAGCGGTGCGCGAAGCGATCGACGCACTCTTTACAGAACACGCCGTTGACGTGATCGCGCTTGCATGCACTCATTTTCCGTTGCTGGCCCAGGAACTCGCGGCGGCGGCGCCCCGCGCGTGCCTATGGCTCGACTCCGGCGCGGCCATTGCGCGGCGCGTTGCAGATGTCACCCATGCGGTCTTTGGCGGCGCGCACGCCGAACGTGCGGGTTTCACTGACATTGATAGCGCCCGCACGTTGTTTCCCGCGTTTACATCGCGTGGGTTCACCGATTTTGCGCGTATCGGCGATGCGCCGGCTTACGACATGGATTTTATCGCATAAAGCGTGGCCTTTCGGCGACGCTGCACGCTGAAGAGCTGGCATGCACACGCGACGCATTGCGCTCGCATTTCACTCCGGTAACCATCAACACAGTTGAGGACTGGGAGGTGAGGATGGGGTTCGGCGAAACACCGATCGGGCTTGTCTCGCAGATCCTCAACCTCGCCGCTGTGTTGACCCGCAAGGGAGGCCTCAAGGTTCCGCGTTATCAGCGCCCTTACACCTGGGGCGAACGTGAAGTGCGCGAGCTGATTCAAGATCTGTGGCGCGCCTTCGAGCGCGGCGCGACGTTTTACTTTATCGGCCAGATCGTGCTGGTGAGAAACCAGCAGGGCAAGCTGGAAATCTCGGATGGCCAGCAACGGCTCGCCACGACGACGATGCTCATGGCCTACACGCGCGATCGTTTGCCCGGCCGCGCCAAGCATTATCAGCAGCTGATCATGGACGGCGGCGCCCCTCGATTGCTGCTACGTGAGGATGACGCCAATTTTTTCCGCGGCTTTGTGCAGGAGCCAGGCAAGATGGCGGAACTTGCTCGCCATCCAGAGATCGGCATCGATTCAAAGGACCTGCTGTGCAACGCCGCGCGCACTATCGAGACGGAGCTGAGCGAACTCGACGATCGCGAACTCGATTCCTTCATGGCTTACGTTGCTCGCGCCTGTACGCTGAACGTGGTGGACGCCGACGAGCGCGGCAGCGCCCAGACGGTGTTCAACACCCTCAATAAGCGCGGCTCTCCGCTTTCGGGCGCCGACATCATCAAGAGCGACTTGATCGAGAATTCCGGTCTGTCCGGACAGGAAGCCGATGCCGCCGCCCGCAAGTGGGAACAGATCGAGGATATGTTCGAGCGCCGGGATTTCGCGCGTCTGCTCTATATGATGCCGCGCCTGCTCACTGGCGAGCGCTTGCTTTCGCCGGGCGACCTCGCCGCATTCCGCGCGGCGGTGGAGCGCACCGGCGGCGTAAAGAAATTCTTGTTTGACCAGCTCCCCCGCTACGCTGCGGCGTTGCGCGCAATCTATGCCAACGCGATCGATGTCGGTCCACCGAGCACGGAAGTGAACCGGCGCGTGCGCATGATGAAACAAGTGGAGGAGTGGGACTGGGCGCCCGCGGCGATTGCGTTTCTGGCGGAGCATGGCGGCGAGCACGAGCGCGCCAGGCGCTTCTTCCAGGCGCTCGACCGCTTCACGTTCGCCTGCGAGCTTTCCGTGATCGACAGCCGCCAGCAGGAGAAGCGTTTCGCGCGCGCGCTCAAGCATGTCGGCGACGATAAGATGCTCTACGGGCCGAAGGGGGCGCTGGAGTTGACTGAGAAGGAGCTGCTCGCGTTTTTCGCTACGCTCAATCGCGCCCGTAAGCGCGATCGTCAGCGCCGCCTGTTGATGATGCGCCTCGAGGCGGCAATGCCGAATGGGCATCTGCTGCACATCAAGGACGACGTTACGGTCGAACACGTGCTGCCGCGTGCTGGCGGCGGGTATTGGAACGACCACTTCCCGGACAAGGTGCGTCGCATGGAAGCGGCGAATCTGCTGGGCAACCTCGTGCTCGTTACGCACGCGCAAAACACGCTTGCGGACACCAAGCCCTATAACGAGAAGCGCAAGGTCTTCTTCAACACGCCGGGCGCACCCATCCATCAGGTTACGCGTGACATCGCCGGCATCGAACACTGGACGATGCAGGCGATCGAAGAGCGCCATGAGCGTCTGGTGCGCATCCTTTGCGAGGATTGGGGGCTGGTGCGCAGCGACACGATCCAGGCGGCCTGATGCACGCCGGCCGCGCGGCCCGGTTGGCCCGACCGCGCGCTTAACCCCTCGCTAATGATTTGCGGCCAAGCCTTAACCGCGCGTTCATCTTTGGAGCGAGGCCGAGCCGACATGTCGCTCTTGTACGCTGTCATTTACGCAAGCCGTTGCCGGTCCAATCATCATCGCTTGGCGCTGGATGCCTTGCGCCATCTGCGCACCGCCGATGCGGAGCGTTGGCGCAACCTGCTGCTGCACTATCACGGCGAATATCTCAAAGGCGCCAAGGCGCCCGACGATCTGTTCAAGGATTTCAAGAACCACGTCTTGCACGTGCGCGAGAAGGACTGGGGCGGGGCGATCGAGGCGTGCCAGGAATGGTATCGGCGCACGGTGCGCGCGCTTGCGGGGCGAGACTGGAAACTGGCGGCTTGGTCCGCGGGCGTCTTGAGTCACTACTTCGTCGATCCGCACCAGCCGTTTCACACCCAGCAGAGCGAAGAAGAGAACGTGATTCACGCTGCGGTCGAGCGCAGCTTCTTCAAAGCTTACGGCGTGTTCCAGGCGACGCTTGAACGAGACCTGGGCGGCTACCCCGATGTCGCCATGCCGAACGGCGCAGATTGGCTGAAGCAGATGGTGAAAGCAGGGGCGAAGACAGCGAACGCGCACTACGACCTTATTATCGATCACTATGACTTCACCAAGAGCGCCAAAGACCCGCTCGCAGCGCTCGATCAAGATCTGCTCGACGCCATGGCGCCGCTTGTCGGTCAGGCGGTCGTTGGTTTCGCGCGCGTGCTCGATCGCGCGTTCGAGGACGCGGCGGTTCGACCCCCGCGCGCCGGCGGCGCGCTGCAAACCGCTTTCCTGGCGCTCGAGGCGCCAGTGCAAGGCGTGCTGCGGGCGATTGAGGACGAGAAAGCGCGCAAGCTGGTCGCTGCCCAGTACGAAGAGTTCCGCCGCACCGGCAAAGTGCGCGCCAGTTTGTGTGAAGACGACCGCGAGGTGCGCGCGTTGCACGCGGCCGAGGTGCTGAAGGAAGCGCTCTCCTCGCTCGACGCCAAATGGCCGCGCGAGATCGGCGCCAAGCACGGCCTAGGCGCAGCCGAGCGCGGCAAGTTACGAAAATCGACCGGCAAGGCGATGGCGACGGCGTCGCAGGCTGCAGCGCCCCAAGAGCCGCATCGGGTCGACCGCGATGAGACGGTGGAGACGCCGGCAAACGACGTGAGGCCGGCAAAAACAAGAAAGCCGATAAAGCTGCCGCGCGAACTACCGGAGGGCGCGCCCCTGGCCCGGCGCGAGAAGACCCTGCCGCGCTGCACGCTGAACGAAGCAGCGCCGGTCGTTCAGGCGCCCTCGATTGGGCCCAAGACTGCCAAGCGCCTTGAAGCGGCCGGCGTACGCACCGTCGGCGACCTCTTAGGGCTCGAGCCGGAGGCTGGTGAGGAGCAGCTCGATGCACGGCACATCTCTGCCGAGGTGATTCGCGCCTGGCAGGCGCAGGCGCTGCTCGCGTGCACAGTGCCGGGCTTGAAATCGCGGGAAGCCCAAGCGCTGGCGGCCTGCGGCGTGCGCGACGCCGATGAACTGGCCCAGCTCGATGCGCTCGAATTGTGCGAGGCGGTGGCGCGCTGGGGCCTGACCGACGAGGGCCAGCGCGCGTGGGGCTCGGCGCCGGCGCCCACGGCTGACGATGTCGCTACCTGGATCGCCCGCGCCAAGCGCGCCACCGACGCCTCTGAAGCAGCCGCATAGCGCTCGACTTTGCTTCCGCTGCCGGCGCACTATGTGCGCTGCAAGGTAGAGACTCGCGGATATGATCGACATCAGGGCGCAGCATCGCGTGCATGGCGGCGTGCTTTCTTACGCACAGCATCAAAGCCCCAGCACCCAAACGCCGATGCGTTTTTCAGTGTTTACACCCCCTGGTCCCGGGCCGTTTGCATACCTGATTTGGCTTTCGGGGCTCACCTGCACGGAGGACAACTTCACCACCAAGGCGGGCGCATACGGCGCAGCTGCGCAAGCCGGCCTTGGCATTGTTTGTCCGGACACGAGTCCCCGCGGCGAGCGCGTCGCCGACGACCCCGCCTACGATCTCGGGCAAGGTGCGGGCTTTTATATCGACGCTACGCAGGCGCCTTGGTCTCCTCACTTCAAGATGGAGAGCTATGTCACGCGCGACCTGATCGAAACGGCGGAGGCGGCGTTTCCTCTGAAGCCTGAACGAAGCGTGTTCGGACACTCGATGGGCGGGCATGGCGCCCTAACGCTGGCGATGAAGCATCCCGAGCTCTTCCGGAGCGTCTCCGCCTTCTCACCGATAGCCTCGCCGACGCGTTGTGCGTGGGGCGAAAAGGCGTTCGGCGCTTATTTTGGCGCAGATCGCGCGGCATGGCGCGCCCACGACGCGGCGCTTCTGCTCGAGCGCGGGAGAGGCAAGCCCTTCGACGATATACTCGTCGACCAGGGATTAGCCGACCAGTTCTTGAACGATCAGTTGAAACCCGAACTGCTGGAACAAGCCGCGCGCAAGTCAGAACAGAAAATTACGCTGCGGCGGCACGAGGGTTACGACCACTCGTACTTCTTTATTGCGTCCTTTGTCGCCGACCATATCGCCTATCACGCCGCGCGCTTGGCGTGACGTTGATCAGATCGGTCGGTTTTGGCGCCGGCTGGAACCATCGGCTCGCGCGGTCGACGATAGCGTGCGCTCGCCCGCCCAACACTCTCAGCGCGCCGTCCGAGCGCGTCAGCATGGCACTATAAAGCCGAGGCGCCCGCAGCTGGAGGAAGATGATCAGGGCGAGTGCGCCGCCCAGCACGACCAGCGCAAGAGCCGGGGCGGTCTGCACGCCGGCTGAGCGCAAGACCAGAAACGCTCCAATCGCAAGGGTGGTCGCACCGGCCGCGAACAGCGCCATGCTGTACCAGAGGCGCGGCTCGGCCTTCGCGAAATAGCCTGCCGCGAACAACAGCACGGCCGTGACGGCGAGGATCACCAGGGCGCCCCAGATCGGGATCTGACCGCCAAGCGTTGCCTCGAGCAGCGCCGGCGCGCGCGCGTGCGCCAGCGCAAGCGCGGCTGCACCGATGGCGGCGTAGCGCAACACGCGCCACCCGGGCGAAGCCAGGCTGCTGGAGAATAAGAGCGCGCCGCCAGCATAGGCCGGGGCGCGGGCTTCCGCCGGGAATGCGGACTCAACGCCGAGCAGCGCGAGCGCAGCGGCGGCGCCGGCCCAGTAGTCGATTGTCCGCTCGGCGCTCGGCGTGCTGACGTTGCGTGCGCCGAGCCATGCGGCCGCGAACAGTACAAGCGCGCCGCCGAATAACGGCGCCCAGGCTAAGAAGATATGCCAATCCGGGCGCGTGAACGAGGTCAGCGCAATGAGGATCGCCGTCCCGAGAGCGGCTGTGGCTGCTACGCCCGGGCGCCAGCGCCGATGCGGTTCGGCGCAGAGCGTGCACAAAACCGTCGCCAGCGCCGCGGCCAGCATGACCGGATAGAAATCGCCTCCCAGCGGTCCGGCGTGAAAGCGCACCTGAAGGTATGCCGCGCAGCCGGCAACCAGACCGCAGGTCGCTACGATCAGCGCCGAGGGCAAGGCCACGCGCCCGCGGACGGCATAAGCCGCGAGCGCGACGTGAAACACGCTGATCAGCGCCGGTCCGGCAATGTGGCCGGACACGCCTGTAGCCACAATCGCCCAGACGAAGATCAAGAATACGCTGCTGACGACGATGCCGATGGTCGGCGCAAGCTCATATACGCGCCGCCAGGCAAAGAGACCCTGCGCCGGTTCGGTCAGTGGCGGCCGCTGCCCCAGCGCCACCGCACCAAAGCTGGCGAAGCTAAGCAGCCCAAGCGCAGTGCGGATCTCATTGGTGGCGAGCGCCTGCCAGAACCAGAAGTAGAGTCCGGCAAGCGCCGCAGCCGCGACCAAGCTCCAGCGTTGGAATGCAGCCAGCGCCAGGCCGATCGCGCCGACAGCGGCGAGATAAAGCGCGAGCCAAGCGGTTGGCCAAGCCCGCGCGCCGGCGAGAGCGGGCGCAAGCAGGGCGCTGATGAGCACAACAAAGCCGAGCGCCTGCATATGGTCGAACCGAAGCCCAGCCGCAGCGATCAATGAGCGCCAAGAGCGCGCGGCTGAAGCTGGCCGGACCGGCGGCGGTTCCAATGATTCGACATCGTTGGAAACTTCCGGCAGAGGCGTATCGAGCAGGAGTTCGTCCTCGGCGATCGGCTGATCGAGCAGCAGCGGCTCGCGCTCGTCCGCAGGCGCCAGCGCAGGCGCTGCTGCAACAGCATCTTCGCGCATAAGCGCCGGCGCCGGTTCGGCTGCCACGGGCGCAGCTTCGGTGCGCAGCGCGCGGACCTGCTGTTCCAGCTGGGCGACGCGCTGGCTGAGCGCGGTGAGGCGCACGCCTTGCCAAAGCGCTACAGCGCCCAGCGCCAGGATGAAAAGCCACTCCATTCGCCCCCTCGCGAACCCGGCACGTTCGGACAGTGGAAACACCTGCGCAAGGGTTTGCGCTCGCCCGGTGCTTCGCGCGCCGGGGGATAATTGCACGTTGCGCTCGCGCGTGCTCAAAGCCCGCCATGAATTTCGTGTTCGATCCGCCCCGTCCGCCATCTGTCGCCATAACGGGGAGCGCAGCGCGCTTTCCGGTGCGCCGCATTTTCTGCGTCGGGAGAAATTACGCCGACCATGTGCGCGAAATGGGGAACGATCCCAAGAGCGAACCGCCGATCTTCTTCACCAAGCCGGCGGATGCGGCGGTCGAAAGCGGCGCTGCGATACCGTATCCGGCGCACACCGAGAACTTGCACCACGAGGTGGAGCTGGTGGTTGCGCTTGGGCGCGGCGGCGCGAATATTTCAGCCGCCGACGCGATGGCTTGCGTATGGGGCTATGGCGTCGGCGTCGATCTCACAAGGCGCGACCGGCAGGCCGAAGCCAAGAAGGCCGGCGCGCCGTGGGATACGGCCAAGGGTTTCGATCTCTCCGCGCCAGTGAGCGCCCTGACGCTGGCCGCGCAAGCGGGCGATGTTGCGAACGCCCGCATCTGGCTCAAGGTCAACGGCGAGACGCGCCAGGATGCGTCGACGGGCGGCATGATCTGGTCCGTCCCGGAAATCATCTCCAGTCTGTCGTCGTGGTGGGAGCTGAAGCCTGGCGACCTCATCTTCACCGGCACGCCCGAGGGCGTCAGCGCGCTGAAGCCAGGCGACAGGATCGAGTGCGGCGTCGCGGGGCTAAGCGAGCTGCGGTTCACGATTGCCTAAGTTCAGATCGAAAGCTCGACATCGCCTTCGACGATTTCGCGCCGCATCTGCGGCCGCTCGCCGGGCGCCCACCGGGAAACCCGATGGATGACCCGGTAACGAAGCGGTCCGCCATCTTCGGTTTCGCTGCGTTCGAAGGGAGGCGGAATGCAGACGAATTCGGTTTCGAGTTCGCCCGGCGAGGCGCGGACGGTGGCGTAGCCGTAGCCGCCGTAATCGGCGAATTCGAGATTGGGTGAGAGGTCCGGATTTCGAGCCGCGCGGGCGGCCGCCACGTCGCCTGTCGCTTTCAGGGTCAGCGACGAGCGCACGCCGTGCAATATGGTCATGTTGGTCGCGCACTGCGTCGCGCCATCTGGCATGTCCCGAATGTAGAGCGCGCGGTAGGGATGATCGGCGCGCATGCCGTTCGCCATCACTTCGGCGTGGCCTTGGGCCGTGATCGAGCCGGTGATAAATTCCACGCCGACAGGATCGAAGGGGCGCGGCGGCAGCGTCTTGCATGGATAGCCGGCCCAGAACGAATGCTTGTCGCCGGCGACGACGGTAAAGCCGGTGATGCCTTCGGCGCGGATCATGTCGAAGATTTCGCCGTGCTCAACGGCGTAGCCGGAATTAAACACGGCGTAACCGTCGTCAGGCCAGCGTTCGTTGAGCGGCGCGGGCAGGTTCTGCGGGTCGGCGCGGAAAGTGAGCGTGCCCAAGGAATGACCCCAGATCTTCCATGGCGCGGATGAAGCGCGCAGGCGATGCTTGAACCACGCGATCTGTTCGAGGCCGAGATAGGCGTCTGGCGTGGCGTCGATGCATTCGTTGGGAATTTCCTCGGCGCCGAAGCGTATGGTCGCCGGGGGATTGCCGCCATTGTACTCGCGCCCCTGGTCAAGGATGTCGAGCGCCGTCTCCGGGAACATGTTGGGCGGCATGGTCGCTTCGAACCAGGTGTTTTGCGGATTTGGTCCGGCCTTGTAGGAGCGGTTGTCGGTAAGCATCAGTTCGGCGTTCTTGCCGAAGCGGAAGGCGCGGTGAATGCGCAGCGCCTGAATAGCGGTTAGATTATTCGCTTCATGACTGAGGCCGCGCGCGTCGAAGGCGCTGAGCGCGGTGTCCTCTACCGCCGGCGCTTCGAAGGCGTCGCCTGCGCCCGGTTTGACGACGCGCGCGGGCTGATATTCGTACCAGGCTTGGCTGGCGGCGATCTTCAGCGTCTGCGCCGGTTCTGGCGGATCGTTGAAGATCTGCGACTGACTTTGGAAGCCGTTCCACGAAAATTCATGATTGTCCCACACCGGCACGAACGGCCAGCGTGCGCGCGCATCCTGCAGATCGGGATCGGTGAGATAGGCGCGATAGATGGTCCGGTAATCGCCGAGATCGGTGGGGAAGTGGAAATTGCGCACCCTCCTGCCGTTCGGATAGCGGAAGAGATCGCGCAGACGCCGGCCGCGGTCCCTCCCGTCCTGCGCGTCTTCCGGGTACTTTACAATTTCATAGACGAAGTCGCCCAGATGCAGCACGAACCCAAGCTGCTCGGCGCGGGGCCTGCGCACGTCCTCGTAGATCATCCGGCGGTAAGCGTTGAGCGCGCCAATGGTGGGGTCCTGGCAGCTCACGAAGGCGAAACGCACGGGGCGGTCGTCGTCGTCGCGCGGCGCCGTGATCGTACGGCCGACGCGGCTCATGTTCCCGGCTTCGTCGAGGAAGCGGTACCAGTATTCGCGCGCCGGCCGCAGGCCCGCTGCAAGGAAGCGGCAGGTCCAGTCGGTGGCGGCGCTCACTTGGGCGTCGCCGCGCGCGACAATGCGCGTGAAGGCTTCATCGCTGGCGACTTCAACCATGAGCCGATGCGCGCTGGCGCCCGGATCGGGTTCGCGGCGCGTCCACAAGATGACGCTCTCGGGCGCGGGATCGCCGGAGGCGACACCCTGCGGGTAGAGATCGCGCCGCTCGCTGCGCGGGCCGCGTGGCGCGTGCGCGCAGCTGCTGCCGAACGCGAGAGCGGCGCCCAAGGCTGCCGCTTGTGTTAGTAGCGATCTGCGAGTGATGTGCGCGCGCATCGATACGCTTCCAGTGCTTCGATGACCTTCAAGACCGAGCTTGGCGCGATGCCTTTGTGTGCATCCGGCGGCGAAGCAAGAAGATATCGATAGAGCGCAAATGGACGGGACGAATGACCGCCTGGCGCGCACGTTGCGGCGTGCTGGGCTTTCCGACGATTACTTGATCAGAGGAAGGGATCGATCAGCCAATCGAGCGTCATATGCGCTGTGTAGGGCGCCAAGAGGCCGCCGCCACGCTTGCCGGCCCAGGTCCAATGAGCACGCCGCGTTGCATCAGGCTCATCGCAACCGCTTTCTAAGCCAGCGTTTCAGCCGGACAGCACTTGGCTTCTTAGATGCAGAGCCGGCCGACGCTGGATGCGGGCCATTGGAAAAGCTGCGTTCTGGGTTTTCTGGAGCGCCTCACGCCTCCAACGCCAGCAGCGCGAACGTGGCCAGCCAGTGTTCGCCCATGTAATCGCCGGCGACGTGCGGCAGGCTGGCGGCGATGTGTCGCTCAGCAGCCGCGCGAGCGACCGGGGTGACGGGATGATCGTCGCCCAACGCACGTGCGATCTCGCGCCAGCACCAGGCGCGCGAGAAATTGAGCCCGTCCAGGTGCGCAATCTTGCCGTCGCTGCGGTCTGAAATGCGCGCCGGGGAGAAAAGTGTCGCTGGTTTCTCCTGCGCGGCCTCAGGCAGGTAGCGCGCAAACCAGGCGCGGAACGCTTCCGGCGCCAGGAAGCGGCGCATGCAGGCCGCTTCCATCAGCGTCGGCGAAAGAAAGTCGTCCTGGCTCGGCTCCCAGGCTTGCGCGTCCTGGTCGTCGGCGTGCCATGCGAACACTTTAGCGCGCATGAGATCGAAGACAGGGCCGTCGTTGGACTGGGCATAGTCGGCCGCCAGCCGCAAAGCGAAGGCTGTCGAAGAATGCACGCCGGTGCGGATCGGATAGTCGGCCCGCGCCAGATAGGACTTAAAACGCGCGATGAACACATCGGCCAGCGGACGCAATGTCTCCGCGGCGCGCTGACTAGCGCCGCTCGCGTGCTGATCGAGCTCATGCTGAAGCGCGAGCAGCCAACCCCAGCCGTAGGGCCGCTCGAACGTGCCGCGCAGCGGGTGATCGAGGTAGGCGCACTCGCCCGCGACGTTCGCCGCAGTGATGGCCTCGTCGAACAGGGCGGCGATCTGCGTCGCAGCGGAGAGATCGGGATAGCGGCGCATCAGGCGCGCCAGCAGCCAATAGCCGTGCACGCACGAATGCCAGTCGTACGAACCGTAGAAGATGGGGTGCGCCGCACGCGGGCTGGCGATCTCGCTCGCATCCCGCATGATGTGCTGCATGATGTTGGGATACTCCTGGCGCACATGCGCCAGCGCCAGCGCTGCGAATTTTTCGGCGACGTCCTTGGTGAGCGTCGTCATGGCTCGCTCCTTTCCTCCCCGCCAGGGGAGGGTGTCAGCTTGCGCGAAGCGAAAGCTGACGGGTGGGGTGGAAGCGGTGTGATTGCAGAAGTTGCGCTGCCGCCCCACCCGTCGCGAAGCAAGCTTCGCGACACCCTCCCCCGGCGGGGAGGGAGGGGGCCGGCGCACCTCACGGAAACGCCAGCAGCCGCATCAGTACGATGTTGGCGATCAGCAACGGAATTGCTGTCGGGATTTGGGCGCGGATGACGCCGTTCAGCGCTTCGTTGCGGTCGGGCAGCTCCAGCAGGTTGGCCGGCACCACGTTGAAGTTCGCCGCCATCGGCGTGCAGAGCGTGCCGCAAAAGCCGGCCAGCATGCCGATCGCGCAGACGCGCGCGGGATCGCCGCCGAACTCGCCGATCACCAGCGGCAGGCCAACCGCCGCGGTCATCACCGGAAACGCGGCAAAGGCGTTGCCCATGACGATCGTGAACAGCGCCATGCCGATGCAGTACGCGGCAACCGCGGCGGTGCGGGTGTCGAGCGGGATGTAGTCGGAGAAGATAATGCCGACCTGTTCGCCGACGCCGGCAACCAGAAATACCGCGCCGAGCGCGGCCAGCATTTGCGGCAGGAGCGCCGCCCAGCCGACCGAATCCATCAGCCGCCGCCCTTCCTGCAGCGGCGCGATGAGCGGCGGTCTCAGCCAGATCATGATGACGCCGATAGCGATCAGCACGCCCAAGGTCAGCGAAATGAGCGTCTTGTGCTGATCCTGGATGAAGAGCGGGCCCCAGCTCGTGTGTTGCACGACGAGCGTGCCGGCGAGCGCGACGGCGGGAATGATCAGCGCCGGCAGGAACAGCAGATTGCCGTTGCGTTCGGCGCTGGCGCGGCGCTCGTCGGCGCTCGTTGTCTTCGGTTTGCCTTGTCCCAAGCCCCACGCCGCCAGCGCCACGAGCCCGAGTGCGAGCACGCCGTTGCCGAGATCGCCGATGACGCCGCCGCCCCAGAAGCTGAGCGCCAGCAGCGCCCAGAAGAGGGCATTGCGCAAGCGTCGCGCATTTGCGCGGTCCAGCGCCGACAGCACCGCAAGCGCGGCAAAGAAGAAGCCGGCGACGATGTAGGCATGGCCAAGCGTGATCATGGCTTAGCCCTCCCTTCGATGGGGAGGGCGGCCCAGCCAGTATCGCCGTGGCGATGCTGGCTGCGCGGGAGGGGTGCGCGCGCGACGTTGAAGAATTGCCTCACGAGGCGATCCTTCGCTGGCGCCGCCGTCACACCCTCAGTCGTCGCTTCGCGACGACAGCTCCCCCATCGAGGGGGAGCAGGGGCGCGCTCCACCGTCACGGCTGGACACTCCGCGATGTGGCCGTGTCCGGCGCAACAGCGCCTTTTTGCGATCCAAGCGCCGCCTTCAGGCGCCGATCCAGCAGCCAGAGCCGCACGCTATGAATGATCAGTGCACAGATCGCCGTCGGGATCGCCCACACCGAAAGCTCCAGCGGCTCGACGATGATGCCCTCGGCTTCGAGGAAGCCTTTAATCAACAGGATCGACGCGATGGCGATGAAGATATCTTCGCCGAAGAAGAGGCCGATATTGTCGGCCGCGGCCGAATGCGATCGGATGAGATAGCGTTGCTTGTCCGGCAGCGCGCCGAACTTCACTTCCGCTGCGCCTTCCGCCATCGGCGCCACCAGCGGGCGCACCATTTGCGGATGTCCGCCGAGGGAGGTGAGGCCGAGCGCGGCCGACGCCTGACGGATGACGAGATAGACCCATAACAGCCGCCCCACGGTCGCCGCCTTGACGCTGGCGATGGCGATGCGCGCGCGCTCCTGCAGCCCGGCGCGCTCGAGGAGGCCGATGGCCGCCAGCAAAATCCAGGTCAGACTGATATAGCGCGCGTCGTTGAAAGCTTTGCCGAACGCCGCCAGCGTATCGCGCCCCGCGGCTGTCATGACGTTGAGGTCGGCCTCCGGCGTCCAGGCCGCGGCGAGTCCGGTCGTCATCGCCGCGGCCATCACCACCAGCAGCGGATTGGCGCGGACGACAAAGCCGAACACGACGACAGCAATGCCTAGCAGAACCAGCATGCTCCCCCCGAAACCGCTTTAGGGTTTAACCATAGCCGCCGCCGCCCGGCGTTTCGATGACGAAGACGTCGCCCGGCTGCATCTCGGCTTTGCCCGTGGCCGCGAGGTGCTCGATGGCGCCGTCGCGGCGTTGCACATAGTTCAGCGCAGCCGAACCGTCTGCGCCGCCGGCCAGGCCATGAGGCGCCGTCGCGCGCCGATTGGCCAGGATCGCCGCAAGCATCGGTGCGCGGAAACGAATACGGCGCACCGCCCCGTCGCCGCCTTTGTGCGCACCGGCGCCGCCGGAGCCGCGGCGTACCGTGAATCGCTCGACCAGCACCGGAAAGCGCGTCTCCAGCACTTCGGGATCGGTGAGGCGCGAATTGGTCATGTGCGTCTGCACCGCCGCCGCGCCGTCGAAACCGGCGCCAGCGCCCGAGCCGCCGCAGATGGTCTCGTAATACTGACGCTTGGCGTCGCCGAAGGTGAAATTATTCATCGTCCCTTGCGAGCCGGCGAGCACGCCCAGCGCGCCGTAGAGCGCATCCACGATCACTTGGCTCGTCTCGACATTGCCGGCCACGACCGCTGCGCCGCGCCTGGGATTGAGCAGCGAACCTTCCGGAACGACAATCTCGATCGGCTTCAAGCAGCCTTCGTTGAGCGGAATATTGTCGTCCACCAGCGTGCGGAAGACATAAAGTACGGCGGCGCGCGTGATGGCGAGCGGGGCGTTGAAATTGTTCGCTTGCTGTTTGCTTGTGCCGGTGAAATCGACGCGCACGGTGCGCTGAGCCTTGTCCGGGGTGATGGCGACACGGATGACGGCGCCGTTGTCCATCGGCGCGTCGAAGCTGCCGGGGCTCAATCGTTCGATAACGCGCTTGATCTGCTCTTCGGCGTTGTCCTGCACATGGCGCATATAGGCGGCGACGCCGGGGCGTCCGTAATGCGCCACCAGCCGCTTCAGTTCTTCGGCGCCGCGCACCACGGCGGCGATCTGCGCTTTCAGGTCGGCGATATTGCGGTCGATGTCGCGTGCCGGGTGCTTAGCGGAGGCAAAAAGCGCCCGCGTCTCCGCTTCGCGCAGGCGTCCGTCCTGCACCAGGAGGAAGTTCTCGATCAGCACGCCTTCGTCTTCGATCGTGTGCGAGTTGGGCGGCATGGAGCCGGGCGTGA
>CAZHWA010000015.1:0-13731 GCA_964536175.1 uncultured Terricaulis sp.
CACGGCGCTGTGCAGTTTCACGCGGCTCGACCAGCTGGAAAGGTAGGCCGAGACGTCGACGCCGCGATCGGCGCGGATCAGGAAGCGCCGCCGGTGCATGCCGCGGATCACCGAAAGCGGCGCCGGCGCCGGGCCCCACAAATCGAGTCCGTCCGTCACCGGCGCCTTCTCGCCCATCAGCTTGGCCGCATCGTTCGCCAGTTGCTCATTCGGCGCCGACACGATCACCGCCGCCAGCCGCCCGTAAGGCGGCATGCCCGCCGCCTCGCGCTCGGCAACCTCGGCCGCAAAGAACGCGTCGCGGTCCTGCGCGGCGAGCGTCTGCATCACCGGCTCGTCCGGCGCATAGGTCTGGATCAGCGCCCTGCCCTTCTTCTCGTGTCGGCCCGCGCGCCCCGCGACCTGGCTCACCAGCTGGAACGTGCGCTCGCCGGCGCGCAGATCGCCGCCCTTCAAGCCAAGGTCCGCGTCGACCACGCCGACGAACGTCAGGTTCGGAAAGTTATGCCCCTTGGCCACGATCTGCGTGCCAATCAGGATATCGATCTCGCTGTTCTCCATCCGCTCGACCAGCGAGCGCACCGCCTCGCCGTCGGGAGTTGTGTCTGATGAGAAAATCTCGATCCGCGCGTCCGGAAAGAACACGCGCAGCTCTTCTTCGATTCGCTCTACGCCCGGCCCGATCGAAGTGAAGGCATCCGGCGCCTGGCATTCCGGACAGAACTTCGGTTTGGGAATCGAAAAGCCGGTCAGGTGACACACGAGCCGTCCAGAATACTTGTGCTCGACCAGCCAGCTATCTGTCTCCGGCGACTTCATTCGGTGCCCACAGGCGCGGCAGATGGTGAGCGGCGCATAGCCGCGCCGGTTCATGTAGAATAGCGCCTGCTCGCCGCGCGCCAACGCTTCAGCCGCGCCCTTGATCAGCTTCGGCGACAGCCAACGTCCTTTCTCCGGCGCGTCGAGCTTGAGATCGACCAGCTCGACGTCCGGCAATTCGGCCGCGCCGTGGCGCGAGGGCAGCTGCACATGCGCGTAGCGGCCCTGCAAGGCATTCACCAGCGTCTCCAGCGAGGGCGTGGCGCTGGCGAGGATCACCGCGCATTGCCCCAGCTTGGCGCGCGCCACGGCAAGATCGCGCGCCTGATATATGACGCCCTCTTCCTGCTTGTAGGAGGGATCGTGCTCTTCATCGACGACGATGAGCCGCAAGTTCGGGAACGGCAGAAACAACGCCGAGCGCGCACCCACCACGAGCCGCGCGCGCCCCGCGGCCACTTCGCGCCAGGCGCGCCGGCGCGCCTTGTGTCCGATTGCCGAATGCCATTCCACTGGCGTCACGCCAAAGCGCGCTTCGAACCGGCTCATCGCCGCCTGCGTCAACGCGATTTCCGGCAGCAGCACCAGCACCTGCGCGTCCGGCGCCATGCGCAGCGCTTCGGCCGCGGCCTCAAGATAGACCTCAGTCTTGCCCGAACCGGTGACGCCATCGAGCAATGACACGTGAAACTGACCGTCGCGCACGCCGGCGCAGACTTGCTCGGCGGCGGCGCGCTGAATTTCCGAGAGAGCTTTGCCTTCGCACGCCAGATCGGGCGGCGGAAAGGGAGGATCTTCGCTGATCTCCAGCTTCGCCAGCGCGCCGCAATCGACCAGCCCCTTAACGACGGCTGAAGACACATCCGCGCGCCGCGCCAGTTCGGCGGCGCTCACCTGTTCCTTGGCCGCTTGCTCCAGCACGCGCCGGCGCGCTTCGGTCACCTTCGGCGGCAGGTCTCCGGTCGGCGCGAGCACGATATGCGTCGGCGGCGGCAGCAACGCTTCGGGCGAACGCACGACCATGCGCACCAGATCGCCGGGCGGGCGCACCAGGTATTTCGCCGCCCAGTCGACAAAGCGGCGCGAAGTCTCCGGCAAAGACGGTCCGGGCAGCACCTCTTCGATCGCTTTGAGGTTGGCCGCGCCGGGATGGTTCTCCTCCACAGCCCACACCACGCCGCGCACCAGCCTCGGTCCGATCGGAGCAATGACATGCATGCCGGGTTCGAGGCCAAGCGCGTGCGGCGCCCGATAATCGAACGGCTCCGGCAACGGCAGCGGAAACAGGACCGCGACCTTGTCCAACCTGTCGTGGACGAACTCGCCACCCTCCTCGGCCACGGCAAACAACGGCCCGGCAGGCTGGGCGACGCGGTCGCGCTTCAGCGCATCCAGGGCGCGGCGGCGGGCGGTCGAGGTCATAGACGCCGAATCTAGGCGGACGAGGGATTCGGCGGAAGCGGCCGCCTGTGTCTGCGCTGCTACTGAATAGGCTTTTACCCTGCGGACTGACGGCTCCTTAGCCATGCCGGCGCGAGCTTGGCCCGCCATGCTCGCAAACCTCATTGCCCGGGCCGTCCATCCCTGGACCGGGGCCAAGTACGACCCCCTGTTCACGCCGTTCGCCCCCAACGGGGCGCCGGCGCAGCTGCTGGCGCGGCTCTATTGCGAGTATGAACACGCTCTTCCCGACGAGATGGTGCCGCCGCAACACAAGCATTTCCGCGCCCTGATGCAGCGTACGTTCGGGCCCGGCGTTAATCTCGCGCGGCTAGACGATCCCGCGCTCAAGCGCGTCTACGCCCTGTACGCCTGCTGCTTTGAGCAATCGGAGACCTTTCTCTTCCAGCTGGCGCAATGGCGCGCCGACAAGGACTTCCGCACCTTGCTGCAGGAAACCCGCGGCGAGGTGATCGCCGATCTCTTAGAGCAGAACGCCGCCGAACGCGCCCGGCGGGCGCACTTCAGCCGCTGGTACGAGTGGCGCGCCGTCGGCATTGACCTCAACGGCGCGACCCGCCTCGATCTTATCCGGCAGATGAAGCCAGACGATTGGCATGAAATCGTACTGCGTTGGGATTGGGACGCCGGCATCAGCGAGATCGACTGGATCGTGTCGCAACGCACGTGCGACCGCGCCACGGCCGTTTACGCCCTCTGCAGTTTGCGGCCGGGTCTCGTCGCCACGACACTGGATCAAGGCCAGCATCGCCCCTTTGTGCGCGCGCTGGCGGCGCGGCTCGAAGGCGGCTTCTATCCCAACGCCGAGCTGGATTTGTGTCTGCCCCTGCGCACGCGCTTGGCCTTCGCCGAGGAGTTGGAAACGGCGCGCGCGACGGGCGAAAGTCCCTGGCGGCTGACGCTCGATCTGCTCACCCACCCCGGCCGCGCCCATACGCCGACCTACACGCTGGCCGACGGTCAGGTCCGCTATCACTACGACCACTGGCTCACGCACATCGCCTCACGCACCAAGCGTTGACGAGTTGTTGACGGGCGTAAGCGCTCAATACCGCGCGATGAACGCCGCCGGCCTGCTCGCTCAATGGATCGCCCATCTGCGTGACGAGCGGCGCTTTGCAGCGAACTCGGTGGAAGCGTACGAGCGCGATGTCGCCGCCTTTATCAGCTTCCTGCAATCGCACTTGGGCGGGACGCCCTCCGCAGGCGATCTGGCCGGTCTCGAACCGCGCGACCTGCGCGCTTATCTCGCGTATCGACGCCAGGGCCCGGACGCGTTGTCGGACCGCTCGATTTCGCGCGCTTTAGCGGCCATTCGCAGCTTTTATCGCTATCTCGAACGCCGGCACAGCATCGCCAATGCGCGCCTTGCGCTGGTGCGCGGACCCAAGCTCAAAGCGGCGCTGCCGCGTCCGGTTTCCGAAGCCGCTGCGCGCAGCCTGATCGCCGATGCGCAGAGCTCTGCCGCGCAGGACTGGATTGGCGCGCGCGATGCCGCGCTCATCACGCTCCTCTACGCCGCGGGCCTGCGCATCTCGGAGGCGCTGGCGCTCACGGGCGCCGATCGGCCGCTGCCTGATATGCTCCGGGTTGCCGGCAAGGGCGGCAAGCAACGCCTCGTGCCCATGCTCGCGGCCGCGCGCGAGGCGGTCGAACGCTACGCCAGGCTCTGCCCCTACGCGCTCAGCGGCGACGCGCCGCTGTTCCGCTCCGTCCGCGGCGGAGCGATGACGCCGCGCATGGCGCAGGCCGTCATGGCGGCGTTGCGGGTGCGTTTGGGCCTGCCATCGAGCGCAACGCCGCACGCTTTGCGCCACGCCTTCGCAACCCACTTGCTCGCCAACGGCGGCGATCTGCGCGCCATCCAGGATCTGCTCGGACACGAATCGCTGTCGACAACGCAGCGCTACACCGGCGTCGAGACGCAAAAAATTTTGCAGGCCTATCGGCGCGCACACCCGCGCGCGTGACGATTTTTGTGCGCGCTCACACACGCGCGGCCCTTGTTTTTCAAGGCTTGCAGCGCAATCGAACGACACGCGCGCATAGTTCAAATCGAACACGCAGAAAAGATCGCGCGACGACTTGCAGAAACCAATCACAAACCAAATTCAGCGAGAAACCATACTCGGAGAGTCAAACAACTCCCATCCAACCCAACGTTCAACACCAGTAAAAACGAGGAAACGAAAATGGCTAAGAAGGTAAAGAAGGTCGCGAAGAAGGCGAAGAAGGCCACGGCGCGTAAGGCAACCCGCAAGACGGCGCGCAAGACCGTCCGCAAGGCTGCAAAGAAGACGGCCAAGCGCAAGACCGCGAAGAAGGCCGCGAAGAAGCCGGCCCGCAAGGCTCGCCGCACCCGCAAGGCGGCCGCCGCCCGCTAAGACCGAACGCGAGGGGGACGCCATCAGCGTCCCCCTTCGCCATTAGAGGCAGAGCACAAAGGATTTCATGCGTTCGCCGGTCATCAGAAGCCCACGCTCCCGCATCGAACGCCGCCGCCTCACCCGCTTGCAGAAACGCTGATCCCTCCCCCCGCCGACACCGCCGTCGCAGCGTCGTCACGCGGCCGGCGCCAGCCCCATGATCCACAGCACCAGCGCGCCGATCACGACCACCATCAGGATCGCTGCCAGCATGGAATGCAGGTCGGGGCCGCGCATATTCAATCTCCGCCTCTGCACGTAAGGCGCGCGCCGCCCAGCTGTGGTGACCGCCGTCACCGTTCGCGTTGCCGGATGAAAACAGGCGCCGCGGGCGTTCCCTCTCCGATGGGATACGGGAGAAGGCGTGAAACGCATGTGGGCGTCCCCCTGGCGGCCTCTGGTGCTGCTTGTCGCGTTCTGCTGGCTGGCCGCCCTGGCCACCTGCCTTGGCGGCTAAGCGCCTGGCGCAAAGACCCCCCTTGATCTCCGCCGGATTTCAGAGTACTTTGCGTTTCAAAGTTTACGGAGGCTCGCTCATGACCCGCGAGGAAATACTGCAGGATCTGGCTTACGCCCGCTCGCTGGCCGAGGAAGGCCGCCATGCGCCCCTGCTCGGCGGCGGCTACCTTGTGTTCTGGGGCTTGCTCAACGCCATCGCCTTCACCACGCACTGGGCGGTTCTGGAAGGCCACTTGGCTGACCTGAACGGCGCCGCCTTCCCGGCAGTCTGGATCGCCTATGGCGTCCTCGCCGGCATCGGCATGGCCATCCTCAAGACGCGTGCGCGCGACAAGCCTGGCCGCACCAGCATCGGCGTGCGCGCCGAGGCCGCCATGTGGCAGGGCGCGGCGCTGGCGATCGGCGCGGTCGTGATCGGCTCGATCGGCCGCTTGATCGTCGATGCCGACCCGATGGCGCCCAATGCCATCTTCGGGGCCGCCTTCGCGCTCTATGGCGCGGCGCTCTACGGCACCGCCTGCCTGTCGCAACAGACTTGGCTCAAAGCGTTCGCCTGGCTCTCGTTCGCCGTCGCCGGCTCGCTGTGCCTCTTCGCCAATGAAAACTGGGCCTATCTCAACGCCGCCGCCGGCAGCCTCGCCGTGCTGTTCGTGCCAGGCCTCAGACTTCTGCGCAGCGAACCCACCTCGATCGTCTAAGGACGCACCGTGTCCCGCTTCGACCACACCGAGATCGACGACGTCATTCACGGCCGCTTGCGGCTCGGCGTAATGGCTTATCTGTCGACCGTCTCCCCTGCCCCGTTCGTCGAGCTCAAGGCCAAGGTCAACGCCACCGACGGCAACCTTTCAACCCATCTCTCCAAGCTCGAAGAAGCCGGCTATGTGCGGATCGAGAAAAAGTTCGAACGCAAGAAGCCGCTGACCCTGGTCCACCTCACCAAGCAAGGCCGCGCCGCCTGGATCGCGTATCTCGACCGATTGCAGTCGCTGCTCAACGCGGCTGAATAGACGCGGCGCACGCCTTGCCTTCGCTGTGTCGCCCTGGTTCACCACAGCGACAGGGCGGTGCACAGCGGTCACAGCGGAAGATACGCTAGTTCTTGCGGTCGCCGCGGTCGCCCTCGCCCTTCTTGGTCTTGGTCTTGGCTTTCTGGCGCTGGTCGGCCGAAAGCGAACGGCTCTGATCGTCGCTCTCTTTAAACTGGCCCTTCGCGTCACGGCGGACGTAGCGCTTGTCGGTTCCGGTATCGATGAGTTCGCGCGGCATGCTGGTTCTCCTTTCGCTGGAGAACAGAGCTAGGGCGCCAGGGTTCCTTCAGGCCGCCGCGCTCAGCGCCCAGCACGCAACGCCAGGATACGGCGGCTGGCGCGTGTCGGCGAAGCCGCTGTTCGCCAAGGTCCGCGCTGTCGCCGCATCCTCGGCGTCGAGGTGCACCAGAACGCGCCGCGCTCCATTGGCGAACGCCCAGGCCGTCAGCGCGCGGATGGTTTCCCGTGCAAAACCGCGGCCGCGAAACTCCGGCAACAGTCCGAACGCCAGCTCTACATCGCCATCCTCATCCGGCCGGCCGATCAGCGCGGCGATGCCGATCAGCCGCGGCGGAGCGCGCTCGCCCTCGTTTGCCATCAGCGCCCATCCATACCAGCCCTGCCCGTCCGGATCGTGGGCGAGGTTCTTGGCCGCCCATTCGAGTCCGGCCGCTTCGAACGGCGCCGGCGGCCAGATCGGCTCGTGCATCACCGCAATGGCGTTGAAAAAAGCGCTGCGGCTGCCGGCCTGCAGCGCCGCAAGTTCCCGATCCAGCGCCAACAGCGCCAAACGCTCCGCCGTCAGTATCAGCAAGACCCGTCTCCCCTCGCTCGCAGCTTCAACAAACATCGCGCGCCTCGCAGCGCAAAGTGAGGATTCGGCAATCTCCACAGCCTTTGCGTCAGCGCCACCGCTCGAATGTGCATTCGACGACAAAGCGTGTGCGACAGCGGTGCAGCAACGCTGGCGTGCAATTCACCGGTACAGCGGCCGTTGCCGCTTGCCACACGGCCAAGTCCGCGCGTTCGTTGCCGGCATAGACAAAGCCCTGCGGAAAGGCCCGCGCCAGCGCCTGGGCCTTGCGCCGCGCCTTGAGGTTAGTACGGCCATCGGAGGCGAACACGGCGTCGAACAGTCCAAGATGCGCCGCCACCTTCTCGACGACACCGCGGTCGGAGGCGCTCGCCAGCACGATCGTGCGCCCGCGGGCGCGCTCTTGGCGCAGCCAGGCCAACACGCGCTCATCGTAAGGCAGCACCTCAGGATTCGGCGCATGGCCGGCAAGGCGTTCCTTCACGTAAGCGCGCCCGCGCGAGAACCAGAGCGCAAGCTGCGGCAGACGCCAAGGCGCCGTCCGCATGAACGCGATCAGCTGTCGCGTGAAGATGTCGGCGCGGATCAACGTGCCGTCGAGATCGATGGCCAACGGCAAATCGCGCGTATCGTTCATGGCTCGCGGAAGACGACCACGCGCGAGACAGCGAAGTTCCAGATCAGCACCAAGCCCGTGGCGATGAACTGCGCGAAGATGTAGTGCAAGCCAAGCCACATGAAGAGCGCCACGATGCCGGCGTTCAGCGCCGCGCCGATGCCAATCACCACGAAAAACTTGGCCAGCCCCCGCATGTAGGCCGGGCGCGCCGTGAAGGTGTAGAGGCGGTTGAGCGTGTAACTGACGACGGCGCCGCTGATGGCCCCGCAGACCGTCCCCAGCACGGGATGCACGCCCGCCAGCTCCGCCAAAGCGATCAGCACGGCATAGTGAACGGCGGTCGCCACCACGCCGACCGCGGCGAAGCGGAAGAAGTCGCGCACGACGGCGCGCGCCAACACTTGCTGCAGGAATTCTGGCGTCATGCGTTGGCTGCGTCTCTGGGCGGCGGCTTCACCAGCAGCAATAGCAGGAAGCCTGCCAGCAGCAGAAGCGCGATCGAAGCAAAGCCGGCGCGCAAACCCTGATAGGCCGTGGTGAAATAGGCGACCAGCGCCGGCGCCAGCCAGGCCGTGGCCGAGCCGGCCAGCGCATAGAGCCCGAACACCTCCCCCTCCATGCCCTTGGGGGCGAGCTGCGCCATCAGCGACCGGCTCGACGCGTATGCCGCCGTGATGGCGATGGCGATGAGGATGGCGAAGCCGAGATACGCCAACTCCGGCGCGGTCGAGAAGAGCGGGCTTTCCCACACGGCGACATTCGCTTCCACCGGCAAGAAGAAGATGGTTGTCGGCGACATCGACACCATGGCGATGAGACAAAGCACCGTCGCCCCGATCTCGATCGCAACCGCGCGCTTGACCCCGACAGCCTCGTCGAGAAAGCCCGCGCCCAAGCCGCCGCCGATGGCGAACACAGTAAGCACGATGCCGTAGGCCAGCATCTCCATCAGATTCCAGTCCATCACGCCGGAAGCATAGACCCCGCTGAAGATGAGGATCGCCGTCTTGCCGTCCGCATAGAGCATGCGCGCGACGAGAAACAGCGCCACGTTCCTGTAATCGCGCAGCTTCAGGATGGTGCGCACGACATTGCCGGCGCCGCGCTTCAGCGCCGCGCCGAACGACTCGCCGGTGGTGGTAAGGTCCGCGGTGTATAGGAAGATGGGAATCGAGAAAACGATGAGCCAGGCCGCGCACAACAGCGTGACGATGCGGCTGGGCTCGTACTGAGCGGGATCGAGCCCGAACAGCGGCGCATCCGGCAACAGCGGCCAATCCATTTGCCCCGGCAAGGCGAAGGCGAACAACACGAACACCAGCAGCAGCACCGACGCTGCACTGCCCAGCGCCAGTCCCAGGCCCGACACATGCGACAGTGTTCCCGGCGGCGAAGCGCGCGTCAGCATCGCGTTGTGCACCACGTCGGTGTAAACGAACGCCACGCCGCTCACGACGATGCCCGCGCCAATGGCCCACAGCGGCAGGCCGCCGTCGCCCGGCAGCGCCCACCACATCGCCACCACCGCCAGCGCCAGCACGCCGGTCGCAACACCGAGCAGCGGCTTGCGCCGCCCCATGCGATCGGTGGCGGCGCCGAGAAACGGCGCCGTCAAGGCAATGATAACGCCCGACATCGTGTGCCAGCCCGCGAGCATGGCCTGCCCGCGCACCGGATCGCCGATCACCACGTTCGAAAGATACGGCTGGAACACATAAATGGTGCCGAGCAGCACCCACGGATTGCGCGCCCACTCGAACAGCGCCCAACTCAACGCGCCCCGATCGCTCCGCGCGTCGGGTTTCCCCTGCGCTGCCCCCGCCGCCGCTTCACTCATCCGCTCGCGTCTCCCTGCGCTGACGCTAGCACAGACAAAGCGCGTCAGCTCAAGCCGCCAGGCTCTCCCCGCGCAGCAGCTTGGGCAGGTCGCCAGCGGCGCCGCCCGCGTAGCGCATGAAGAATCGCCGCGCCGGGCCGACAGCGTTCACTGCGGCGAGGCCCAGCGTGCGCGCCGCGCGCAGCGGCGTCACATCGTTGGAGAACAGCTTGTCGAAAAATTCCATGCCGAGCGCCATCGTCACGTTGTCGAAGCGCCGCCAGCGCTGATAGCGCTCCAGGATTGTGACATCGCCGGGATCCAGACCCAGCGCGATGCCGTCGGCGATGCATTCGGCCAGCGCAGCGCAATCCTTGAGGCCAAGATTGAGCCCCTGCCCGGCCAGCGGATGAATGCCGTGCGCGCTATCGCCCGCAAGCGCCACGCGCGCATCGATCATGCGTTCGGCCAGTTGCAGCGACAGCGGAAAGCCAAAGCGCGGCCCCTCAAGCGAAAGCTCGCCCAGAAAATCGCCGAAACGCAGCCTGAGTTCGGCGATGAAGTCCGCCTCGCTCATCTTCAGCAGCGCATCCGCCGCCTTGCGCGGCTCGGCCCAGACGATGTTGGACCGCTCGCCGTTCAATGGCAAAATCGCGAACGGCCCGTTCGGCAAGAAGTATTCGTGCGCCACCGCCTCGTGCGGCTTGGCATGCTGTACGGTCGCCACAATCGCCGTCACCGGATAATCCCAGCCAATCGTGCGAATGCCGACCGCCTGACGCACGAACGAACGCCGACCATCGGCGCCCACCAGCAGCGGCGCCCGCAAACTTTTGCCGTTTGCCAACGTCACCGCAACGCCCGCCGCATTGCGCGCAATCGCCGTCACCGACATCGGCTGGATCATCTCGATCGAACGCCGCGCCTTCACCGCGCGATCGAGCGCCAGGCGCACATGGCGCGCTTCAACCATCAGTCCCAGCGGCTCGCGCTCTTCTCCCCTCCCCCTGGGGGGAGGAGGGGCCGGGGGTGGGGGTGAATGTGAAGGGGGGCTAGGGGAGGCTGGGCACAACTCCGCGCCGTCAAAATGCAGATGCAACAGCGACGGCCCGCCGCGACGCGCCCCGCCCGGCAAGCGCCCGTCCGTCACCATGATCTGCTCGATCGGCTGGGCGACCTGGTCCAGCTCCTCCGCCAGTCCGAGCGCGCGCCACATGCGGTACGACGCAAACGCAATCGCAAACGCGCGCCCGTCGAAGCTCGGCGCCAATGTCTCAGACGGCTTGGACGCATCGATCACGGCCACGCGCACGCCGGCCTGATCCAGCGCCAGCGCCAGCGTCTGCCCAACCAGCCCGCCGCCGCCGAGAATGACGTCCGCATCGAAACTCATGGCCACAAGCTAGACCCGCCCGTATCGCGGCTCAAATGGGCGGCGTGACGCACAGCACGGCGGCGCGATACAGGCGGGGCGCAAGCTTTAATCACGCTGCCCTTTTTTTGTGCGCTGCGGCGCGAAATGCGCTGCGAGATGGCTTGCGGGCTTGCCGCCGTCGGCGAACGCTTTCCCCAATCGCGCAACACGCGAGGGGAGCAAGCATGATGCGCAGCCATCTGGGACCGGGGGCCTCTGGCCCGCACTTTCCATCCGCAACACGCACTGCCGGCCAAAGGCCCGCGGTCCCAGCGGCGCTCACGCTCGCCCTCGCCCTTCTCTGCCCGACGCTCGCCTTCGCCCAAGACGCGTCCACGCCCGACAAGGGCGATGTCGCTTGGATGATGATCTCCACGGTGCTGGTCGTGGCCATGATCATCCCCGGGCTCGGCCTCTTCTACGGCGGGCTGGTGCGCGCGAAGAACATGCTCTCGATGTTGATGCAGGTCTCGACGGTCGCCGTCATCGGCATGATCGCTTGGGCGCTCTGGGGCTATTCGCTCACCTTCACCGAGGGCGCTTTCGACGGTTTCATCGGCGGTCTCGATCGCGTGTTTCTTGCCCGCGTTACGACGGAGTCGACCGCCGCCACCTTCAGTGACGGCGTCGTCATCCCCGAGCTCGTTTTCATCGCGTTTCAGATGACGTTCGCTGCGATCACAGCAGCCCTCGTCGTCGGCGGCGTCGCTGAGCGCATGAAATTCGCGGCCATCGTCGTCTTCGCGATCCTTTGGCCGCTGCTCTCCTATTATCCGATCGCGCACATGGTGTGGTGGAGCGGAGGCCTTCTGTTTCAAATGGGCGCGCTCGATTTCGCCGGCGGCACGGTGGTGCACATCAATGCAGGCTTCGCCGGCCTGGTCGGCGCGCTCTTCTTGGGCCACCGCACCGGCTACAAGTCAGAGCCGCTGCCGCCGCATTCGCTGGTGATGACCTATATCGGCGCCGGCCTCCTGTGGGTCGGCTGGTTTGGCTTCAACGCCGGCTCCAATCTCGAAGCCACGAGCGGCGCCGCACTCGCCGTGCTCAACACGTTGCTCGCCACCGCCGCCGCGGGCTTTGCCTGGATGCTCACCGAATGGATCGCCAAGAAGAAGCCGAGCGGGCTTGGCCTCGCCTCCGGCATCGTCGCCGGCCTCGTCGCCATAACGCCCGCCGCGGGCCTGGTCGGCCCCATGGGCGCGCTGGCGCTGGGCGCCATCGCCTCGCCCATCGCCGTCCTCTTCTGCTCAGCCGTCAAGCACGCCTTCAATTATGACGACAGCCTTGACGTATTCGGCATTCATGGCGTCTGCGGCATCGTCGGCGCCGTGGGCACAGGTGTGTTCGTTGCGCCGGCGCTCGGCGGCGCCGGTGTCGACGACTACGACATGGGCGCGCAAGTCTGGACGCAAATTATCGCCGTCGCCGTCTCGATCGCCTGGTGCGTGCTCGCCAGCGTCGTCGTCTTCACCGTCGTCAAATTCGTTTCGGGCCTCCGCGTTTCGCGCGAAGCCGAATTCGAAGGCCTCGACATCTCCGAACACGGCGAACGCGCGTACCACTCTTAGGGATTGGGGATTGGGTGATGGGGTGCGATGACAAACGCGGCTCGCCGAGCGGAAAGTCGCATTAATCCCCAATCCCTAATGCGCCCGTAACCCTGTTCGCGCCCGAAACTTCACGCCTCGTTTACCGGGAAGGCCCACCGTCCCGCCTTGAAACGCTGGCCAAAACGAGCGCCTCCAAAGCATGACCGACGACGCCTACCGCCAAGGGGACCGCATCCCCTCCGTCGCCTCTTCGGCAGCGGCGCGCCTTGCCTTGAAGCGCGCATCTTTGGCGGTGGGGTCGGCGATCGTCGGCCTTTATGGGCTAGGGGCCGTGGCCACCTATTCACCCGAAGACCCCAGCCTCAACACCGCAACCAATGGGGCCACGCACAATATATTTGGCGGCCCCGGCGCCATCCTGGCCGATCTCGCCATCCAGATCCTCGGCGCCGCGGCCCCGCTTGCGTTTGCGGCGTTGCTGGCCGCCGGCGCCATGCGCATCTGGCGCCGACAACTGGTGGCGCGCATCAACGGCCGGCGCGTGCTGGTGTCGCTGATCGGCATCCTGCTGCTGGCCGCCGCCGCCTCAGTCATTCCGACGCCGGAAGGGTGGCCGCTCGCGGTCGGCTTCGGCGGGCTCTTGGGCGACGGCGTCGCCGGCCTGGTCGCCGGCATGGCCTCGATGCCGGGCCTGCCGTTTCCGCACGTTCTTGCCGGCCTTGTCTGCGCCATCGGCGGCATTCTCGCTGTCGGCTGGGCCTTCCAGATCCGCGGGGAAGACGTGAAGAACGCCGCGCAAGTCGCACAACGCGCAGCGCAAGGAGGCGCGCACGCGACGCAGCGCGCCATCGGCTACGTGCAGGAAAAGACCCGCCGCGTCGCCGACGAGACCCAGCGCCTCGAACACCAGCCAGCCCAACGCCGCGCCCCAACGCCGCGCAAAGCCGCCATGCCGCCGACGCGCCAGCCGGCCGAACGCAGCGCGCCGCGCCCTGCCCCGCGTCCGCCGCGCAAAGAGCGCGCGCATGCCAGCTTCCATTTCGGTCCGGACTTCGAGCTGCCGGACACCGACCTGCTCACCACGCCAAAGCAGCGCATCACGCAAACCGATGCGCAGACGCTGCACGCCATGAGCCGTCAGCTGGAGACCGTGCTCGCCGATTTCGGCGTGCAAGGCGAAGTCTTGTCCGCGCGCCCCGGCCCTGTCGTCACGCTGTTCGAATTCGAGCCGGCGGCCGGCGTCAAATCCTCTCGCGTGATTGGGCTTTCCGACGACATCGCCCGCACCATGAACGCCACCGCCGCGCGCGTCGCCGTCA
>CAZHWA010000016.1:0-12858 GCA_964536175.1 uncultured Terricaulis sp.
GGCGCTCGCTTTAGAGATGGTCTGCGTTTCGAGCCAGCCGTACACCGCTGCGACCACGCCGCACGCGACGACAAGCCAAAGAATCCACTCGATGCTCATGGTTTTTCGTCCTGTGGCGCAATGGCCAGGGCCGTGCGCCGGGTTGGGGAATTTGGGTTGGCCGCCCCGCGACAGTCCGTCTGCGGATGCGCTTCCCCCTCAGGTCGCGCGGCTATCTGCCAAAAGTCGCCTCAATCTGCAATGGACAGGTTGGACGCAGAATCAGATGCCTGCTCCTTGGCTGGAATAGACCGCCACGATGCTGACGCCGGCCACCGCACGCTCCCCAAGCGCCTGGACAGCCGCCGCCCGATACACCTCAATGGCCCTCGCCTCGTTCAGTCCGTTGGCGTTCTCGGGATCGGCCAGATCGGCGCTGTGGCTGGCCCGGACCAGGGCGTCCCGCAGAAAATGGGCGCGCTCGCGCGTGCGCCAGAGGTCAACGCCTGGAGCGATCTGCACCCGGATCGACACAAACAGGTAGTTCACCAGCTGCCCGTCGCGCACGACCGGCACCGCCAGATAGGGCGCATCCATGGAGCGCGACGACAATTGCTCGCCGCCCTCGCTGTCCTCCGAGCCTCTCTCGCTCGGCCCGGCTGCGTTCGCCAGGCCAGCAAGCAGGGTTGAGGCCACGATGGCGGCAGCGATGGCGCGAGCGAGGGCATGGCGCTTCATGCCGTAAGCCTCGGACCGCATTCGTTAGCGAGGGGTTACCGGCCGAGGCGGTGCGTATATCCCGTATCCGGAATGGGAATGGCCGCCCCTTCCCGGTCCACCAAGGTGACGCCGGCGCCTTCTTCGACGACGCCAATACGGGTAAGCCTCAGCGCCGCGCCACCATCAGCCGCGACCAGCGCGGCGCGCGCGCTTTCTGGCGCGGTGAACAGCACCACATAATCATCGCCGCCGGTCACCAGCTTGCGGAAGTCGCCACCGGTTTGCAACCAGCGCTGGGCGGGGATGGAGAACGGGATCTCATTGGCCTCGATGCGCAGCGCCACGCCTGAGGCAGCCGCCATCTTGTGCGCATCGGCGACAAGCCCATCGGATACGTCCATCGACGCGCCGGCAAAGCGCGCTACAATTGGCGCGCACTCGGGCTGTACGAACGGCGCCAGATAAAGCGACATCAGCCACGCAGCTTCGGCGTCGAATTCTTCGCCCGCCAGTTTGAGGTAATCCGGCATATGCGGCGCTGCCGCTTCCGATTCCATCCGGGCGATCTCTTCGACCCGGTCGCGGCGTAGCTCATCGAGCCTCACCGCGCCGCTGCGCAATTGCAGCCCCAGCCATGCCGAACCGATCTCGCCGCCTACAAGCCACAAATCCTCGCCCGGCTTTGCATCCGCGCGTGACGGCACCCGCGCGCCGAGCGGCTGCCCGAATGCTGTAATCGACACGGTGAGCGGCCCGGGCGTCGCGGTGGTGTCGCCCCCGAGCAAGCTCATGCCGAAGTGTTTCAGCTCCCGGCCGAGACCGTCTGCAAACAGCGCTATTTCTTCGGCCGGTCGTGCATGCGGCCAGATCAGGGTGAGCAAAGCCGAAGTCGGCTTGGCCCCCTTGGCGACCAGATCCGAGATGTTCACGCGCAGCGCTTTGGCGGCGACAGTTGCGATGGGGTCTTCGGTGCGGAAGTGAACGCCTTCGACGATAGCGTCCGTGGTGACCACGAGGTCGCCATCGGCGCTCAACACTGCAGCGTCGTCGGCCAGGCCGCGTGCTCCGGCCTCATGCGCAAGCGGAGCGAACAGCGTGCGGATGACCTCAAATTCATCGGCTGACATAGGCGGCGCTTACGCGCCTATCGTGCCTTCGCGCAAGTCTCTGGCGCATGCATCCAGCGCCGCGTTGACAAATCCGGGCTCGGGTCCGTCGAAAAACGCATGCGCGATTGCGACATATTCGTCGATCACCACCGCGACCGGTATGTCGGTGCGCTGTTCCAATTCCGCGGCGCCAGCGCGCAGAATGGCCCTCGCCACTGCATCCAGCCGTTCGAGCCGCCAACCTTTGCTCAAGCGCCGCGCGATCGCACGGTCCAGCGTTGCTTGCCGCTCAACCGCCGTCTCGACCAGCACTCTGAACAGGTCAGGATCGCCTTCGGCATTGGCATAGGTGGCTTCGGTCTCCCTTGGCAGCTTGCCGGCGCGAAAGTCCTCAAGCACGTCGGCTGTGGTCGCGCCGGAGACCTCCATCTGATAAAGCGCCTGCACCGCCGCGAGGCGGGCGGCGCGGCGCGACTCGATCTCCGCCGCCTTCATTGCGTCGTCTCAGTGAAGCGCCGTTTCAGAGCGACCATGGCCAAGCATGCGCGAGTGGCTTCGCCGCCCTTGTCGCCGCGCGCGGGATCGGCGCGGGCCACCGCCTGCGACATGGAGTTCACCGTGAGGATTCCATAGCCAATGGCCAACCGCTTGCGGGTGGAAAGGTTCATCAGCGCGCGCGCGCTTTCCCCGCAGACATAATCGTAATGGCTTGTCTCGCCCCGCACGACGCAGCCCAAGGCGATATACCCCTCGTAGCCCTCCGATTTGGCTGCATACGAGATCGCCGCCGGGATTTCGAAGGCGCCGGGCACGAAGACGCGGTCCAGCACGGCCTCCGCCTCGCCCGCGGCCGCCTCGGCGCCGCGCTGCAGATAATCGGCGATCTCGCGGTAATAGGGTGAGACCACCAGCAGCAAGCGCGCGCCAGGCAGCTTCGGCGTGGGGAATTTCTCTGTGTCGGTTTTCACGGCTTGAACCCGCGCCAACCGTCAATGGAAAGGCCGTAGCCCTCAAGGCCCACGACCTTCTGCGGCGCATTGGCGAGCACAATCATGCGCCGTGCTCCAAGCTCGCGCAGGATTTGCGAGCCGATGCCGACAACGCGCAGTTCGTCCTCGGCCTCGCGCTCGGCCGGCTCGCCCTTGAGCCGGCGCGAGATGGCGTCCGGCACGAGGTCGCGCAGCAGGACCAGCACGCCCGCGCCTTCTGCTTCGATTTCCTCAAGCGCCTTATCGATCAGGCCGGCGCGCGCGCCGTAGCCGCCCATGATGTCCGCAGCGAAATCGACCCGATGCACCCGCACCAGCGTCGGCTTGTCCGGATCGATCTCGCCTTTGATCAAAGCGCCATGCTCGACACCGTCCAGCCGATTGCGGAACACCGCCAGCCTGAAGCCCGATCCCACCCGCGTCTCGAACGCGCCCTCGTGCAGCTTCTGCACGAACCGGTCGTTCTCGCTGCGGTACGCAATGAGGTCGTCGATGGCGCCGATCTTCAATCCATGAAACTGCGCAAACGCCACCAACTCCGGCAGGCGCGCCATCGTGCCGTCGTCATTCATGATCTCGCAGATCACCGCCGATGGATTGAGGCCGGCCGCGCGCGCGATGTCGATGCTGGCCTCGGTGTGGCCGGCGCGCACCAGCACGCCGCCTTCGCGCGCCATCAACGGAAAGAGATGGCCCGGAGAGACGATATCGTCGGCGCCTTTAGTCGGATCGATCGCCACTGCGATGGTGCGCGCGCGATCGGCCGCGGAAATGCCGGTAGAGATGCCTTCGCGCGCCTCGATCGACACGGTGAAGGCCGTACCCAGTTTGGTCTGATTGCGCCGCGCCATCGGTTCTAGACCCAACTCGCGCGCGCGTTCATTGGTGAGCGCAAGGCAGATCAGCCCGCGCCCGTGCTTGGCCATGAAGTTCACCTGCGCCGGCGTCGCGAACTGCGCTGGGATGACGAGGTCGCCTTCGTTCTCGCGGTCCTCGGCGTCGACCAGAATGAACATGCGTCCTTCGCGCGCTTCTTCGATGATTTCGGGGATCGGCGAAATCGCGCGTTTAAACTCGGCAATCGGGGACGGCTTGGCCATCAGCTGCTCCGCGTCTCCAAGAGCCGCGCCGCATAGCGCGCCATCAGATCGGCTTCCAGGTTCACATTATCGCCAGGCTTCAACTCCGATAGGGTCGTCATTGCCCAGGTGTGGGGAATGATGAGCACGCCGAAGCCGGTTGCGTCCACCTCGTTCACCGTCAACGATACGCCCTGGACGGCGATCGATCCTTTCGGCGCGATCAGTTGCGCGATGCTCGCCGGCGGCTTGATCCGCAAGCGCCAGCCCGCGCCGTCCTGTGTAACCGATAGAACCTCGCCGGGACCGTCCACGTGGCCCTGCACGAGGTGGCCGCCAAGTTCCTCGCCGAGACGCAGCGCGCGCTCAAGATTTACCCGATCGCCTTCATTGAGTGCGCCCAACGTCGTCAGCTTGAGAGTCTCTGCCGCCGCCTCCACCACGTGCCGCATGCCGCCGGGCGCTGCGTCTTTCTCCACGATTGTGAGGCAGCATCCGTCATGCGCGATGCTGGCGCCGATCTCGACGCTCGCTGGATCGTAGGGGCTGGCGATGGCGAGCCGCGCAAGGCCTGGCCGACGCTCAATCGCCTTCACTTCGCCAACTGCGGTGACAATGCCTGTAAACATGCGCGTTCTTACGAGACCCGCTCGTAGCTCTCCCAGATGTCGGGGCCAAGTTCACGCAGCGCAACCCGTCTGAACCGAGGCGCGTGGGCCAGCCGCTCAAGTTCGAGCCTCGCCACGGCAGGGCGTCCCTCAGCCCCCAGCACGATAGGAGCGCGAAACCACTCGATGCGGTCCACCGCTCCGGCGGCCATCAGTGACGCGGCAACCCGGCCGCCGCCTTCGGCAAGCACGCTGCCAATGTTCAAGTTGCGCAGTCGCACAAGCACGGCAGCGATGCTGACGCCGTCCTCGACGCCAGGCACGGTCTCCACACGCGCGCCGGCCCCCACGAGGATCGCCTGCCGCGCCGCTCCGCTTCGCTCGACGCCGAACACGATCAACGGCGATGTATCGAGGCGATCGAACAATTTGCCTTCAAACGGGATGTTAAAGCGCGAGGTCAGCACAATGCGCGCCGGTTGCCGATCTACAGGCGCCGACCGAGCCAACAGGGAGGGATCGTCGCGGCGCGCGGTTTCGCCGCCGATCATCACAGCATCGTGCGATGCGCGCAGCTTATGCACCTCGGCGCGCGCCGCTTCGCCGGTAATCCACCTGCTTTCGCCCGATGCAGTTGCAATGCGCCCGTCGAGCGAAGTGGCCAGTTTCAGCGTGACCTTTGGGCGGGACATGGGCGCATCTCTAGCACGCCCGGCGGGCCACGCGTCAGCTTTTGCCGGAGCGCTTCGTCTTGCCGGCTTCTTCGATGAAGTCGCCGAAATCGGAGGTGTCGCGGAAATCGCGATAGACCGAGGCGTAACGCACATAGGCGACCGGATCGAGGTGGGCCAGCGCCTCCATCACCATCTCACCGATGGTCTCGGACGGCACCTCGTTTTCGCCCTGTGTCTCAAGCCGACGGACAATGCCCGACACCATCTGTTCGATCTGCTCGGGCTCTATGGGCCGCTTGCGCAGCGCGATGCTGACCGAGCGCGCCAGCTTGTCGCGATCGAACGGCACGCGCCGCCCAGCCCGCTTGATCACGGTGAGGTCGCGCAGCTGCACGCGCTCGAACGTGGTGAAGCGGGACTGGCACTTGTCGCACTGCCGGCGCCTGCGGATCGCCGCTCCGTCCTCGGTCGGGCGGCTGTCTTTCACCTGGGTGTCTTCGTTCTGACAAAACGGACAACGCATTCGGCGCTACTCCCCGCGCCGAATCACCGGCGCGCCTGTTCAAGTGTAAATCGGAAACCGCGCCGTCAGCTGCTCGACTTTCGCGGCAACAGCAGCTTCCACCGCGGAATTATCTCCGCTCGAACTCTGCAAACCGTCCAGGACTTCGCAGATCAGGTCCGCCACCAGCCGGAATTCGCCGGGCCCAAAGCCGCGCGTCGTACAGGCAGGCGATCCCAGCCGCACGCCGCTCGTCACCATCGGTTTTTCCGGATCGAACGGTATGCCGTTCTTGTTGCAGGTGATCATCGCCCGCTCGAGACTTTGCTCGGCCGCCTTGCCCGTCGCTCCTTTGGGGCGCAGGTCGACCAACATGAGGTGGCTGTCCGTGCCGCCCGAGACCACGGCCAGTCCGTTCCCGACCAGCTGCTCCGCCAGCGCCCGCGCATTTTCGAGCGTCCGCTGCGCGTAGGCCTTGAAGTCCGGTTGGAGCGCCTCGCCCAACGCCACCGCCTTTGCGGCGATCACATGCATGAGCGGCCCACCCTGCAGTCCCGGGAAAACCGCCGAATTGATGCGCTTTCCGATCTCTTCGTGGTTCGACAGGATCATGCCGCCGCGCGGCCCGCGCAGCGTTTTGTGCGTCGTCGTGGTGACAACATGCGCGTGCGGCAACGGCGAGTCATAGACACCGCCCGCAATCAGTCCGGCATAGTGGGCCATGTCCACCATGAGAATGGCGCCGATGTCGTCGGCGATCTCGCGGAAGCGCTTGAAATCGATCTGCCGCGAATAGGCCGAGGCGCCGGCGAGGATCAGCTTCGGTCGCTCGCGGCGCGCGATCTCGGCGACCTGATCCATGTCGATCAGATGATCGTCTTCGCGCACGCCATAGGCGACAGGCTGAAACCACTTGCCGGAAATGTTCACTGGCGAGCCGTGCGTCAGGTGCCCGCCGCACGCCAGATCCATGCCCAGAAACTTATCGCCCGGCTGCAGCAAGGCGAAAAACACGGCCTGATTGGCGTTTGCACCCGAGTGCGGCTGTACGTTGACGAACGTGCAGTCGAACAAACGCTTGGCCCGGTCGATGGCCAAGCGCTCAACTTCATCGACGAATTCGCAGCCGCCATAATAGCGTCGTCCCGGATAGCCCTCGGCGTACTTGTTGGTAAGTACAGAGCCCTGGGCTTCGAGCACAGCACGCGAGACGATGTTCTCCGAGGCAATCAATTCGATCTGGCGCTGCTGACGCTTGAGTTCGGCTTCGATCGCCGACTGCACATCCGCATCGGCGCGCGGGAGCGAGGCCTCGAAAAAACGATCGCGCACGCCGGCCGAGTTCGCGCCTGGCTGGGTCATCGGGGCCTCTGATCGACTATGGGCTTGAGAATCGAACCCAATATAATTCCCGCGCGAAGTGTAAGCAAAGCCGCCCCATGCCCGCACAGGCGACTGGCGAGGACTGTAAACCACAAGCTCAATTCAGCCTATGCCGTGAGTAATACTTGCCACGACTGAGCCGTTGCGCGTATACACCGGCGACAGCGTTGTATTCGCTAGAAAAACATCGTGATTGAGAACAAAGACGAGGCTGCGGCGCAGGGCGATCCGTTGCACATGACGACGGAGATCGTCGCCTCCTTTGTCGCCAGCAATCCGGTTTCAGCAGACGAACTGCCGGATCTCATCCGCAGCGTCCATCGCACGCTCGTGGGATTGCGGGCCGATGGTGGTGCAACGCCCGACGAGCGTCCGAAGCCGGCCGTTCCCGTCAACCGCTCAGTGCACAACGATTACATTGTCTGCCTGGAAGACGGTAAGAAGCTGAAAATGCTCAAGCGCTACCTGCGCTCGACCTACGGGATGTCGCCGGACGAATACCGAAAGCGCTGGGGCTTGCCGGCCGACTATCCGATGGTGGCGCCGTCCTACGCCGCGCGGCGCTCCGAGTTCGCCAAAAAGATCGGGCTCGGCAAGGGCGTGCGGCGCAAGGATTAATGCGAGGCTGCAAAAGGCGAGAGGATCGCGCGCCCGACGCTTAACCATACTTCGGTCTGCGAGATTTGCGGCCGCAGGCTCATCAACGCGAACACCAAGAGCCCGGCGACGTAGGCCGGGTGAATACTTCGTCGCGTCAGCACATCGCCGAGGGCCAGAAGAAACAGGGGCGAGAACAGGACGAGCGTCGCGAGCCAGCGATAGCCCAAGATTTCGTAGTCGAAGAGAAATGGTGCGAAGTGCACGATGACGCGGGCGCCGCCGACTAAAGCAATAGTGAAGGTCGCCAGGATCATGAGGCGCTTATGCGTCTCCGGCCGATGCCTGAACGCCAATGCCGCCAGCAGAAACCCGGCGAACACGACCATGTCGGTCAAGCCTGCAATGAGGAATGAAGCTGCGCGATCCAACGGAAGCCCCATTTCAATCCGGCGAACGGCCAGCGCGATCGTCGCGAACAGACCGAATGCGGCTGCGGCGCTTCCGAACGCCGCGAGCCCCAAGCCGAGCCTCCGATGAAGTCTTGCGCGGCCCCGACGCACCAGGGCCGTCTGGACGACCAGTCCGATCATCCAGGTCGAGAACAGCGCTGCGTGAACGTGGATGACCCAGAAATCGACAAACGGCTCAAGCGGGGCGCCTTGCGACAGAGGCTGAAAATAGGGCCGCCAGAACCCGGCCAAGGGAAGCACGAGCAGGAGTGCGGCCACGGTGAGATAGGGCGAGGCCTGACGCGCGCGCGTGGAGGCCAAACTCGCTTCCGCCATCGGCCAAGCTCCGGGGCGGAGCGTAGCACGACACAATGACTTATACCAGCATTCCGGGTTTTCCGGGATCGTCGTCGCGGTCGGCGAGCGCCCTTTCGAGCTTCTTAAGCGCCAGCGCGCGCACATCCGCAAGCGCGGCGTTTGCAGGCGCCTGCACGACAACCTCGACACCGGTCGCGACATCGACCGCTGCGATGCGCTGCACATCGCCCACGCGCATGATTTCGAAGATGACTTCGCGGTCTTCGCCGCCAGCGCTCACGCCGGTACGTGCACTGGGCATTTGGCCCATACCGCTTTCAGCGCGGCGATCAGGCCGTCCATCAGCTTGTCGTCGTGGAAGGGAGACGGCGTGATGCGCAGCCGCTCGGTGCCACGCGGCACGGTGGGGTAGTTTATCGGCTGCACGTAAATGCCATGCTCGTAAAGCAGGATGTCGGAAATCTTCTTGCAGCGCGCCGCATCGCCCACCAGCACCGGAACGATATGCGTGGTCGACTCCGACATCACCGGCAATCCGGCTTCGCGCAGCAAAGCCTTGAGCCGCTCGGCCCGTTCCTGCAGCCGATCGCGCAGGTGCGGGCACTCGCGGACAATGCGCAGGCTTTCCAGCGCAGCGGCGGCGATCGAGGGCGCCAGCGACGTCGTGAAGATGAAGCCCGGCGCAGTCGAGCGGATTGCATCCATCGCCGCCGCCGGCCCGGTCACATACCCGCCCATAGCGCCGAACGCCTTGGCCAGCGTGCCTTCGATGAAATCCACCCGATGCATGACCCCGTCGCGCTCGGCTACGCCGCCGCCAGTCGGCCCGTACAGGCCGACCCCATGCACTTCATCCAGATACGTCATCGCGCCATAGGCTTCGGCCAGGTCGCAGATTTGCTCGATGGGCGCGGTGTCGCCGTCCATCGAATACACGCTCTCGAACGCGATCAGCTTCGGCGACTCGGCCGGGGCCTCATTGATCAGCGCTTCCAGGTGCTGCACATCGTTATGGCGGAAGATGCGCTTTTCGCAGCGGGCGCGGCGGATGCCTTCGATCATCGAGGCGTGGTTCTGCGCATCCGAGAAAATCCACAGATCTGGGAAGAGCCGCGCGAACGTCGACAGGGTCGCGTCGTTGGACACGTATCCCGACGTAAACAGCAGCGCCGCCTCCTTGCCGTGGAGCTTGGCCAGCTCGCGTTCGAGATCGACGTGATAGCTGGTGGTGCCCGAAATGTTGCGTGTGCCGCCGGCGCCAGCGCCCACCTCGTCGAGCGCGGCGTGCGCGGCGTCGAGCACTTCCGGGCTCTGGCCCTGCCCCAGATAATCGTTCGAGCACCACACCACGATGTCGCGGTAGGCGCCATCCGACAGCCGCAGCCGCGCATGGGGAAAGCGGCCGCGCTCGCGCATGATGTCGGCGAACACGCGATAGCGGCCCTCGTCGCGAATGGTTGCGACCGCGCTCTCGAAGACCTCTTTGTCCGCTTCTCTCACTGGCGCCTCTGTACGAGCCAAACTGCGTAACGCCTGTTATAGGACACGTCCATGATCCTCAGTAACTGGGGCGCTAGCGCGCATCTTCCACTCACTAGTTGCGAACCGTTCGCATGAATTACGCCGCTCGATATCCCTCCGCCCGGCCGCGGCGCCTGCGTCAAAACGATTGGATTCGCCGCCTCGTGCGCGAGCATCGCGTGAGCGTCGACGATTTGATCTGGGCCATGGTGTTGGACGACTCGGGCGCCGAAGAGGTTCCCGTCACGGCCATGCCGGGCGTGTCTCGCCTCTCCGTTGCGGCTGCCGCGAAGGCGGCCAAGCGGGCTGAGACGCTCGGCATCCCAGCTATCGCCGTCTTCCCGCATATCGATCCGGCGAAGAAGGACGCAGCTGGCCGCGAAGCGCTGAACCCGGGCGGGCTTGTCTGCACCGCCGTGCGGGCGATGAAGGACGCCGCGCCAGGCGTCGGGATCATGGTCGATGTCGCACTGGATCCCTTCACCGACCACGGGCACGACGGGCTGCTGCGCGAGGGCCGCATAGCCAACGATGAGACCGTGGCAGTCCTGGTCGAACAGGCGCTGATCCAGGTGCAAGCGGGAGCCGATATCGTCGCTCCGTCCGACATGATGGACGGCCGCGTCGGCGCGATCCGCGCCGCGCTCGATCGCGAAGGCCGCCAGGACACGATGATCATGTCCTACGCGGCCAAATACGCCTCTGCATTCTACGGCCCCTACCGCGAAGCCATCGGCTCGGGAAAGCTGGGCTCGGGGTCGGCGCCGAATCCCGCCGACAAGCGCACCTATCAGATGGACATCGCCAACAGCGACGAAGCGCTGCGCGAGTGTGCGCTCGATGTCGCCGAGGGCGCCGACATGCTCATGGTGAAACCGGGCCTGCCCTATCTCGACATCGTTCGACGGGTGAAGGACGCCTTCGCCTTGCCCACGTTCGCCTTCCACGTCAGCGGCGAATACGCCATGCTCAAAGCAGCAGCACAGAACGGCTGGCTCGACGAGGAGCGCGCCATCCTGGAGACGCTCGCGGCGTTCAAGCGCGCGGGCGCGGACGGCGCGATCACCTACTTCGCGCCCCAGGCCGCCGAGCTGCTGCGCTAGCGCGCTCAGCGCGGCCGGATAACCAGCGCTTGGATGGGCAGTTGCAGTTCGGTCCAGTGATGCTTGTACTGCATGGACGGCCCGAGCAGTGGGCCCAGGTCATACCGCTTCGCCCCTTCCTCGCAGAGCCAGCGGACCTGCTCGAACTGCATCAGATTGCCAATCGACCAAACGGCGAACTCGTTGTCGAAGCTGAATTGTTGGCCGCGATAGATGCCGCCAGCCAGCCCGCCGAAAATAAAGCCGATATCGTCGCCCTCAAAGGTGGCGAAGATCACCCGCGCGTCGCCGGCGCGTGCAAGGCGGCGCAACATGGTCGAATAGAAGCGCGACATGCGCGGCGATTCCATGCCGCATTGGCCTAGCCCCTTCCAGCTGCGCAACTCTACCGCCAGCATGCGGGCGAATACTGCCTCGGCCTCTTCGGCCGTTCGCGGCGCATGCCGCTGCAACAGCACGCCGTTCTCGGCGGCGCGTTTGGCGACCCGCCGTAGGTTTCTTCGGCCGTTCGCAGAGCGCCGGGCGAGGAAACCATCCAGGCCTCCGCTCAGAGACGCGGCGCATTGCAGCCCGCCTCTATGCGGCGTGAGCTCGTACCGGTCGGCAAACCTCGCTTCTATCTCTCCGAGCAAGGCGCCTCCCGGCTCGAGCCCGGACACGACGACCGCACACTGCGTCGTCTCGCCGCTCGCCAACTCGTCGAGCAGAGCGCCCAACAGGTCGAGCGCGCCCGCGCCGAGCAGATTGCAGCCAAACAGCCAGTTGCGCTCGATCGGCAAGAGCGCTTGGGCGCCTCTCACGCTTCGCCGCGCGAACTGGATCAGCCCCTCATCGGACTGCCTCACGACCAGCGATGCATGCGGATCGAGCGCCTCGTAAAAAGCCAGCTGCCAATGCGTCGTGGCGCTAAACGGATCGGGTTGCGGCGTCGCCAGCGCCAGGCGATTCCAGCTTTCCTCCAGCGAGGCCGCGCCGGCCTGCCCATAATCGATTGCGCGCATTCGAGCTCCGCCAGGCAGCACTCGATCTCAATGTGCATCTTGGCGCGCGCCAATCAAGGATTGCCCCGCCATCGGATAGCGGCGTTTATCCCGGCGGTTAACTGCAAGCCAGGCTAGGCTGCGTGCTGCAGCGCGGCTTTCGCCACCGCCTCGCGCACGCCTTCAGCGACCGCATCGCGGCGTTTGCATTCGCTCGGGACGATGGACGCAAGTTCGGCGACGCCCTTGGCGCATGCATGCAGCGCCGCGCGTGCGGCGTCGCTGCGTACGCTGCGCGAAGACGTGATCTGCAGCGCGAACGCGGCGCAAGCCCGCATCAGTGGCCCGTCCGCGGCGTTGACGGCGTAAGCCTGCACCCGCCTGAGCGCCGCTTCGCACGCCTCGGCCTTCGCCGCGTCGGCTGCGAATGCGAGGGCCGCAGCAGAGAGTGCGCCGACGACGTCGGCCAGCGTTTGCGTCTCAGCTGCAACCACGGCCTCGGCATCGGCCTTACGCCGTTTTTTCGGCGCGCCGGCTGTCACGATGCCGGCGCGTCGACAGGGGCCGACATAACCTTCCGCGTCGATGAATGGACGCGGATTGTTCAGGACCTTCTTGATCGTCGCCGTCAGCACCTTGGCCGACAGCGGCTTGCCGATCAGCGCGTTGGCGCCGGCATGCCGGCATTGCTCGGCCATCGCGAGAGAGAAGGCCGCAGACGTGATGAACACGCCAGCCTTGCGGTTCATGAGCGCCCGATTGCGGCGAAAGCTTCGGGTCCAGGTCCCCGCATCGGTCCCGGCCAATTCGAACGCCGCAATCACGATGTTGGCGTTGAAAGCTT
>CAZHWA010000016.1:12868-13144 GCA_964536175.1 uncultured Terricaulis sp.
GATCGAACGCGGCCTCGCCATCGGCGACTGCTCTGATCTTCTCCACGCCGGCGTTGCGCAAGAGGTCGACAATGATCTGCCGTTCGAACTTGTTCGGTTCGATCACGCAGACCGTCCACGCGTTCGGATTCATCCAGCGCTCCCGCCCTCTCAGCCGGTGAACGCTACGCTAACCAGCTTAAGATGACGTGAAATCAAGGCGTAACCCGTGCTACTATCGCTCACGCTCGAGCCTAGCGATGAAGCTCGAGCTATGCCAGCGACGACCGCCCACCC
>CAZHWA010000017.1:0-13088 GCA_964536175.1 uncultured Terricaulis sp.
AGCTTCGCGCTCCTAGGCGAAGGTGCGCTTCGGCATCAGCAGGGTCTCGTAGCGACCCACTACAAGGTTCCAGTAGGCCCACGACTTACGATCGAAGATGCCGGGCGGAGCGCTGTCCAGGAGTTGAGTCAACTCTTCAGTGCTGAGTTGCGATCGGAGTGCGCGGACGTCGTCGGCGTCGCCGTAGGTAAAGATGTAGGCGGCCAGACGCGACGGATGAGAAATCGCTTTCTCCGGCGGCTCGAACCAAACGCACCGTGCCGCCGCTCTCCTGAGTTGGGGTGTGAGAACAAATCTCTTCATTGTGAAGCGCCTTGATGAGGTCTTTGCATGCGCTGGACGGGAGGCAGATTATCGATGTCAACCGCACGCACGGCATCTTGGCAAAATACTTAGTTGAGGCACAAGATTTCCAGGGGGCATGCAACCTTAACTCTATCATCTATTTGTGTTGTTGCACAGCGCGGATCCAGCGAAACCCCCCTGCTAGTCTTGCTTACCCGATCGAGTAGCCGCGCGAAAAGACGCCTGGACAGCATCGTTCCAGTCGCCGTGTTCGGCGGGAGGCATCTCGATACGCGCGCGCAGTCCCGCGCCTTCAACGCGCCTGAGCAAGGTTTCTGACGCGTGCACCCCTGCAGGGTCGCTATCGCTCGCTATGATTAAGCATCGCACTGCCGCGGGAGGCTCGAAGCAAGACAGGTTGTGCGCTGAAAGTGCGGCCCATGCCGGCGTCTCAAGCACATCGGCCGCGGACAAGGCCGATTCCACCCCTTCCGCCACAACCATGGTCGGGCTCTCGGGCATAAGCCGGACCGCGCCCCCAACCAGGCGGCCAATAACGCGCCTGGGCGTCGTCAGCGGCGCTTTGGCGCCGCCATGGCGCGTCAGCAGCGTGACTTGCACGCCTTGCAGGAGCCCCTCGCGATCGTAGATCCCTGCGACGAGAGCCGGGCGTCGCACGCGATCCTCAAGGCTCGTCATGCGCGGATGAAACCGGAGCGCCGCATCGAGATCCGCAGACGCCGCGATTGCGCGACGGCGCAAGTAATTGCTCGCTTGCGTTAATCGGATCGGTTGCGAGTCTTCCCAAATCTTGCGCGCCCTCTCGACGCGCGCCTCTTTGCCAGGCTGCGCAACCACAGCGGACGCGCGCGATCGAGGGCCCGATGGAAGCACCTCATCATTCAACAATCCGCGCTCTGCCAGCGCGCGCCGCACGGCGCGCCAGTCGTCCCGCGGACTGAAGCAATGAATGAGGATCCGCCCCTCCTCCGTCTCTCGCAGCGATACAGAACGGTCCCGGGTGCTGTGGTCCGGACCTGGAATGAGCGCACGTGAGCCGCCGTCCAAGAGAACGCCGCCACAGGCAGCGACGATGCGTTCAAGCCGCGACATCGGCCGCCTCCCCCGCTTCAGCTTCAGAAAAAGGCGACGGGCTTTTGCTCAGAAGCCAATCGACGGCAACCTGCGCCTGCGCGGCGGCGGTCAGAAAGGCGCGTTTGTCGTCGGCCAATAGCTTCATCCAGTTTCCAATGTAGGAAGCGTGGTCGTGGATGTGATGAGGCGGCAGGCGAAGATGCGCGCCTAAGAGGCTCGCGCCGATCTCGGCGACGAGTTCTTCCGCCGCGATGGCGTGCTGGCTGAACTTCTTGCCTATGTCGCGCCCGACCCGGTGCGGCGCCATGGTTGCGTGCACGCTCTCATGGTTGAGCGTCGCGGCGTAGTCCTCGGGCGTGTCGAACGCCGCGATGGGCGGCATGCCGATCACGTCCTTGCTCGGAATGTAGCAGGCGACGTCCTGGGTGAGGATGCGCTTGATATCGAGCCCGGCGAACCAGGCCTCGTGCGCCGCGATGGGGAGCATTCCAGGATCGGCGGGTGCGGGATAGAAGCGCGCCGGCAGATTGTCGATCTGATCGGCCGAGAAGACGACGTACCATTTGAGGAAGCGGAATGAATCCTCGACCTCGGCGCCGGCCTCGTCGAGGCGTTTGCGGGAGCCGTGGCCGTAATAGACGACGACCTCGCCCCGCTCGCCCTTGCGCACGCAGGCGCCGAGCTTCACGGCCTGATTGAAGGTGAGCCAATAGGGTGAAGCGTAGCCGCGCTCGAAAGCGGCGCTCCAGAGTATGAGGACGTTGACGCCTCGATAGGTTTCGCCGGTAGCGCGGCGCGGCAGCGCAAGGCCGGTGCGCGCGCCGTCCCACGGCTTGCGCCAGGGCAGAACGCCTTGCTCCAGCTCAGCGAGTATCTTTGCGGTGATGTCGGCCGCAACGTCACGGCGCGCGCCGCTCCGGTTGGATTGCGTATTCATGGAAGAAGCTCCGGAAACAGAGGCGCCGCCGGACGAGCCGGCGGCGCTGATATGAGTGTGAGTTGAAGACGCGGATCAGGCGGCTTGGTCGTCGCCCTCGGCCAAGGCTTTCTCGCCTTCGGCCGTGACGGCGAATGCGCCTGCGCGCGGCGGCGTGATGAGGATCTCAGGCAGCCAGCCCGTGTCCTTCAGCGCTTGCGCGGCCGTGCGCGCGAGCTCGGCTTTCTTCATTTTGCCGAACGCGGCGATCATGCCGCGCCGTTCCTCTTCGCCGAGATTAGCGACAGACGGCGCGGTTTCGAGCGCGGCAATCGCCAACGCCTTGGGCGCCGCCTGCCAGAAGTCTTCTGTCGGCTCCCAGTGGCGGGTCATGTCGAGATCGAGCGCCGCGGCCAGACAATCGCTCATGCGCTGCAGGCGCTGGTCCTCGCGCATGAGACCGCCATGCGTGAGATCGAGCGTTTCAGACATGAACACGGCGAGCGCTTGCAGCAATTGCTCGTCGCTCTGATCGAGACAAGCGGCGAGCAGCGCCGTCTCGTCTTCAGGCGCCCGTTCGGCGAATGCGGTGCGGGCCCGCTCGAACGCGTCGTCATCATCGAAGCCGATCGGACGCGACACGATTGCAACGCCGGGCGCCGCGGTCCGGTCCGCGCTCTGGCGCATCAGCACGTAGACCATCAGCGCCAAGGCCACATGCGGGTTGCCCGCGAGCGCCGCCCGCAGTCCGCGCGTGCGGGCTTCGGTCAGCCGCTCGACTAGAGCCTTGGTCAGCCGCGGCCCTTCGGCCCCAGACGCGCCGGGCGCCGATGCGCCCTCCTCCCCGGGGTCCGCGTCCTTGCCGGGCTTGTCGCGAAGCCTGGCGATCGTCTTCAGGTCCGCGCGCTTGATCAAGCCGCGCGTGATCACGGGCCGCCCGTCGCGGTCGACGGCGAGAACCGCGCCAGCGTGGCGAACGAGCTTCTTGTCGTAGGAGCGGGCGGCCTCCTGCAGAGCATCGAGCTTCGCTTCCACCTCGTCCCGCTCGGCCCAGAGCGGATCGTCCTCGTCCGCTTCCTGCAGCTTCCCATCGAGTTCCGTGATCTTGGCCTCCAGGCTCTCGACCTCCTTCCGTTCGGCGGGTTTCAGCTTCCGCGACGTGGGATGCAGGCGTTCGCCGGCGCAGCCTTCGACCTGGCCGTGGCCGAGCTGGACTTCGACCCAGCCCCACCCTTCCTTAGCGAGCTCGTCGCGCAGCGCGTCGGCCTTCTCCGCGGCGAGGCGCTGGAGCAGCTCGCCATTGTCGAAGAAGACGATCTCCGGCTCGAACAGATCGCGGACCATGGCGCCGCCGGCCGCTTCATAGGCCTCGACGCCGACAAAGCGCGCGAGCCGGTCATGAGCGGGGATGCGTCCGACCGTCAGCGCATTGCGCACGCTCGGCGCATGCGTGATCGGCTTGGCGAATTGCCGGAAGACCCGCTCCTGAGCCGCGTGGTCGTCATTGATCGCAAAGGCGCGGGCGACGTCGAGGTTGATGTCGCCTTTGCGATAAGCGGCCCGGATCTTGGGTGAGAGACGCGCCAGCGCCAGGCGCTGTTCGACCATGCGCACCGTGCAGCCGAACCGGCGCGCCACGTCGTCGGCGCTCATGCCGCCGTCGACGAGGCGTGCGAACGCTTCGACCTCGTCCATCACCGACATGGGCGAGCGCGTCACGTTCTCGTCGAGGCTGATCTCGAGCGGATCGTTGGCCGTGTCGATGACGCAGCGGATGGGTTCGCTCTCCTGGATCTGCTTGCGCTTCACCCGCAAGAGCTGCGCCTGGCGGCGGCCTTCGCCGATCTGCACCAAGTAGAAGCCGGTGCGAGCGCCCGCACCGTCGAACTCTGGCTCGACGACAAGGTTCTGCAGCATGCCCTTGGCTTGAATCGAAGCGGCGAGCGCTTCGATCTCGGTCTTCGAGTGCGGCGTCTTGCGCGCGTTCTTGGGCGACTTCTTGAGCTTGTTGAGGGGGATCAGAACGACGCCGGTTTGAACGGCGTGCTCGTCGTGTGTTGCGATTGCTTGTGTCATGGGAAGCCTCATTGGCTTTCCCGGCTGCGTGATTGCTCGCCGGGGCCGCGTGCGCGGCCCCTTCCCTTCCGCCCGCGTTCAGGCCGGCCCTGTCGAGGGCTTTAGAGCGAAGCGTCCCTCGACAGGGCCGGACGCGCGGGCGACGCGGTTCTCGCGCACGCTGCTCCGCCGTCGAGCTGAGCAAGGCATCCAATCAGGCAATCACATCGCAGCAGTGCGGCGCGGAAGTTTCCAGTTCGGGCGAACGAAGTGGCACGTATAGCCGTTCGGGATGCGCTGCAGATAATCCTGGTGCTCAGGCTCGGCTTCCCAAAACGGGCCGACCGGTTCGACCGTCGTCACCACCTTGCCGGGCCATAAACCTGAAGCATCGACATCGGCGATCGTGTCTTCCGCCACGCGGCGCTGCTCGTCGCTCGTATAGAAGATCGCGGAGCGGTAGCTTGCGCCAACGTCGTTGCCTTGGCGGTTCTTGGTCGTGGGATCGTGAATCTGGAAAAAGAACTCGAGCAAATGCCGGAAGGTGGTTTTCTCCGGATCGAAGACGATCTCGACGGCTTCGGCATGCGTGCCGTGATTGCGATAGGTCGCGTTTGCGATATCGCCGCCTGAATAGCCAACCCGGCTGCTGATGACGCCTGGGAGCTTGCGGACAAGATCTTGGACGCCCCAGAAGCATCCCCCAGCCAAGACGGCGCGTTCGGTTGACATCTCATTACTCCGTTTGAAGTCAGGACGTAATATGGGTGCGCGCGCCCGCAAGCCCCTATTCGGCGGTGCTTGCCGAGTGCGCTGCGTCTTCGGCCAATAAGCGGCGGGCGCGGACAATGACGTCCACCCAGTCGTGAAATGCGATTGCGAGGCTTATGACCAGGTCCTTCAGCGGCCCATCTTTCAGGCAATCGTCCGCGTCGAATTTGTCATCGCCAACATTGCTCAGATAAGCTTCGGGCTGTTGCATCACCGGCATGTTGAGGAAGACACACGCCTGGCGCAGTTGGTGATTGGCGCCAAAGCCGCCGATGGCGCCGGGCGAGGCGCTGATGATGGCTGCGGGCTTTTTGTCCCAGACGCTTTGGCCATAGGGCCGGGAGCCGACATCGATGGCGTTCTTGAGGACGCCTGGGGCGCCCCGATTGTATTCCGGTGTGCAGAAGAGGACGCCGGCTGCGTCGGCAATGGCCTGGCGAAAACGGAGGGACGCTTCCGGCAGGTCGTATTCGTGGTCCTGGTTGAAGTGCGGCAGGTCGGCAATTTCGACCAAGCCGCAGTCGAGCGTGTCAGGTGCAAACCGGCAGATCGATCGAGCCACTTTGCGGTTGATGCTGTCGCGGCGGAGGCTGCCGACGATGAGCGCGATCTTGTGTTGAGTCATCTGCAAAGCTCCTCTGATGGCTCCTGGCAACCGATCCGAGGCGGGAATGGCGTCAACGAATCCTGCGGCGCTTCCTTGGGAGGCGTTTGGGCTGCGTCCAGAACGACTGGGCGGCAGCCACCAAGCGCGATGGTGGTCCTTATCGGCGAGTCTATCCTCTCTCGCTCGGAGCGTCACAGCGCACCGAAGCTACGCTCAGGAGTAAACCGGCAACGGCGCGCCGAGGCTATTGAACCATCGTATCGGCAAGAGCGCTGGCTTCCAGCCAATCAGGCAAATGGCGGCTTGCTCCCCGTATCAATGCCTCGCGCCCGTAATCGGCAAGGTTCCCGTCGGTTGACGGGCATACCAAAGTATTGGTGGCCGCCAGCGCTTAAACGGCGCAGTTTCACCTTCGGGTTCGTGCCGCACTAGCCGGCGGGAGGTCTGCTCTTGGCGACGCCCCAGGTCACGCAAGCAACTCCAACACTCGTCGGGTCATACCAGAAACTCGGCCCTGACGATGGCGCGCGCGGCCACGATGAAGCAGGCGAACTCAGCTCGCGAGCCGCGATCGACGGCATTCCCGGTCTCGTGGCTGTCTTGGGCCCGGATGGGGCGATCGAAACCCTGAATCGCCAGATCGTGGACTATTGCGGCGGCGGCTCCGACCTGTTGCGCCACTGGCAAAGCAACGATGTCATCCATCCAGACGACCTTCCACGCACGAAGGAAATATTCCAGCAGGCGATTGATGCGCACACGCCATTCCAGATCGAGCAACGCGTCCGCCGACATGACGGCCTCTATCGATGGTTCGACAATCGGGGCGTCCCTGTTCGATCTGCAAACGGTGAAGTCACTCGCTGGTACATTCTTCTAACCGACATCGACGATAGAAAGCGCGCTGAGACCTTGCTCGGCGGCGAGAAACGATTGTTGGAAATGATTGCGTCGGGCGCGACGCTGCCGGGCGTGCTCGCGGCGTTGTGCCAAGTTGTCGAGGAGGCCGCTTCCGATTGCCATTGCGACATTCATCCCATCGACTGGAGCGGTCCGACAATCCAATACAGCATAGCCCCGTCCCTGCCGGAGAGCTACACCGCGCCGATCGCTGGAACGCCGCTTCGCGTCGATCTCGTGCCCTGCGGCATCGCCGCGACTGAGAACGTTCAGGTCGTTTCCGAGAATTTCGACACGGACCCGCGTTGGTGCGCCTCACCGGTCCGGGCCCATGTCCGCGAACATGGCTTATGCGCGGTTTGGAGCACGCCAATCTGCACGAGGCGCGGCGACGTACTGGGCACGCTTTGCATTTATCAGCGCCAACCCGGAATTCCCCAGCCGCATCATCAGGATATTATCGCCCGTGCGACACATATCGCCAGCATCGCTATCGAGCGAACGCGCGCCGAAGAAGCGTTGGCCAAGGTCCGCTCGGAGCTCACGCACGTATCTCGCGTAATGAGCTTCGGCGTGCTTGCGGCGTCGATCGCCCATGAAGTTAATCAGCCGCTTTCGGGCATTGTCACCAACGCCAATACCTGCCTGCGGATGCTCACCACGGAACCGCCAAATATCGACGGCGCCCTTGATACCGCGAGGCGAACCATCAGGGATGGCAACCGCGCCTCAGAGGTCATTGCCCGGTTGCGCGCACTCTTCCAGCGCAAGGACTTCGCCGCGGACGTCGTGAACGTCAATCAGGCAGCGCGCGAGGTCGCAGCACTTTCGGCGCAGGATTTTGGAAGACGGGGGATCACGCTAATCACCGCCCTTGATGAGAGCTTGCCCGAGGTGTTCGCCGATCGGGTGCAGCTTCAGCAAGTAATCCTGAACCTTCTATTGAACGCGGCAGATGCTTTGAACGCCGACGGCCGCGCCGACCGCCGCATCGTCATCTCGACAATGGTCGAAGGCGACAGCGTGATCGTGTCCGTGCGCGACAATGGCGTCGGCCTCGATCCCGATGATCTCACCAAGGTGTTCGACGCCTTCTACACGACCAAGCGAGACGGCATGGGTATTGGCCTGGCGGTCAGCCGATCGATCATAGAACGTCACCAAGGAAAACTCTGGGCCGCCGCCAACGAGGATGGCGGCGCCACCTTCTCATTTGCATTGCCGAGCCAGCTTTTCTGAGGACCACCGAAGGCGCCCATGGGAGACCTCGCAACACCGACACCAAGGCGCCACTGGGCGAACGCCGTTAAACGTCCCACAGTGAAACCGATGCCGAAGGGGCCTGCCCAAGACGCCGTGGTCGTGTCCGTTGTCGATGACGACGAGTCCGTCAGAGACTCGTTGCCCGACCTGTTGCGTTCTTTCGGTTTCAAAGCGCAGGCCTTCGCCTCCGGCAAGGCGTTCCTGGCGTCAAATCTGAGCGACACGCACTGCGTCGTCCTCGACATCGCCATGCCGGGCATGAGCGGCCCCGACGTGTATGCGGAACTGATACGGCTCGGGCGCCGGCTGCCAGTCATTTTCATCACGGCGCACGGCAATCCCTGTCTTTGTGATCAATTGTTGAAGCAGGGCGCCGTCGCCTGCCTCGCAAAGCCTTTCGATCCCGACGTTCTGGTCGAGGCGGTCCGGCGCGCAACGTCAGAGAATTGAGGATGCTATGACCGTCTATTGTTCAGCGGCGAGCGATCAGCAAACGAGGCGCTCCATGGCTCGATCTGAGGCGACGGTCTTCGTCATCGACGATGACATATCGGTACGCGAGTCTCTCGAGGCTCTCATCGCCTTGACCGGCCGACCGGTCTTGACGTTCGCGTCCGCGCAAGAGTTCCTCGACTGCGCACGAAAGCCGGCGCCTGGGTGCCTGGTCCTTGATGTGTCGCTCCCCGACTTGAATGGTCTCGAACTGCAGGAGCGCCTGGCGAACGACGAAATCGAACTGCCCATCGTTTTTATCACTGGGCATGGTGATGTGCCTATGAGCGTGCGCGCCATGAAGGCGGGCGCGGTCGAGTTCTTGACCAAACCGCTTGACGACGAGGCTTTGCTTCGCGCCATCGAAGAAGCGTTGGCGCGAAGCCATAGCGTGTTTGAGCGTCAGCTCGATCTGCAGATGCTCCGGGGCGACTACGCCTCGCTCAGCAAACGCGAGCGTGAAGTCATGCAGCTGGTGACCTCCGGGCTCCTGAATAAGCAGGTGGGCGGGGTGCTCTCCATCAGCGAGATCACCGTCAAGGCGCACCGCGGTCAGGTGATGCGAAAAATGAAGGCGCATTCGTTTGCCGAATTGGTGAACATGGCCGCGCAGTTGGGGCTCGCAACGGGGCGCCACTAGGCGTCCACATCGCTTCGCATGGATGCGGCGATGGGTGCGGCTTCATCTCTCGAGAACTGTGCGCGGCTTTCCGCGAACTCCGCACCGCTTGATTGGACGATGGTATGGGCGAGACCTTCGTCTGATTCCCCAACCTCAGTGCTCCTGCTGTGATGCCGGCGGCTCATCCAATCAGGATGAGTGGAGCTGGAGGCATCGCCATGATCGACCCTGCCCTGCCGCAGACGACGCATCTCAGCCGTCGCGAGAGCATCGCCTTGGCGATGGCGAGCGCCGCAATAGCGGCAGCGCCGGCCTTGGCTGCTACCCAACAGGAGATGAACATGAGCACCGCGAACAACGCCGTCCGGCCTTTCCGTGTGAGCATTCCGGATTCAGCACTCGATGACCTCAACTCTCGTGTGCGCGCGGTCCGATGGCCCAGCAAGGAACTCGTCGAGGACCGGTCGCAGGGCGTTCAGCTGGCGACGATGCGCGAACTCGCCCGCTACTGGACGAACGACTACGACTGGCGCAGGTGCGAGGCGCGATTGAACGCCCACCCGCAATTCATCACCAACATCGACGGGGTCGACATCCACTTCATCCATGTCAGGTCCCGGCACGAGAACGCGCTGCCGCTGATCATGACCCACGGCTGGCCCGGTTCGGTCATCGAGCTGCTCGACACCATCGGTCCGCTGACCGATCCGACCGCGCAGGGCGGCAGAGCGAGCGATGCGTTTCACTTGGTGTTGCCGTCCTTGCCCGGCTACGGCTTCTCCGGTGAACCCGCCGAACTCGGCTGGAATTCCGACCGCATCGCCCGCGCGTGGGCGCAGCTGATGGAGCGTCTCGGCTACACGAACTATGTCGCCCAGGGCGGCGACGTGGGCGCCAACGTGACGGACGCAATGGGCCGCCAGGCGCCCGCAGGACTGCGCGGCATCCACCTCAGCCTGCTCTCGGGAGCATTGGCCATCGCCGATCGACTGCCGGCGAACACCGAGCAGGAACGCGCCGCGCACAGCGCGCTCACGACGTTCAGGACGACCGGCTTCGGCTATTTCCTGGAGCAATCCACGCGGCCGCAGACGATCGGCTACTCGCTGCTCGATTCCCCCATCGGGCTCGCGGCCTGGATGCTCGACCATGACACCGACAGCTACGACAAGATCTCCCGCGCCTTCGTCGAAGCAAGGCCAACGGGCAGTCTGACGCGGGAAAGCATCCTCGACAACATCACGCTCTATTGGCTGACCAGCACCGGCGCCTCGGCCGCCCGGTGGTACTGGGAGTTCGGGCAAGTTCTGGCCGCAGCCGCGGCATCCGGCGCAATGCCTCCGCCGGTCTCCGTGCCCGTCGCCTTCACGGCATTCCCCGGCGAGATTTGGTTTGCCCCCCGCAGTTGGGTCGAGGCGGTCTACCCGGGCCTCGCCTACTTCAATGCGGCCGAGAAAGGCGGCCACTTCGCCGCTTGGGAGGAGCCGATGCTGTTCACGTCAGAGCTCCGCGCATCTTTCCGCACCCTGCGCCGTCAAGCCTGACAAACCGGAGCGGCGCGCATGCGCCCACCCGCAGGCGCGCCGCTCCATCGGGAAACCGACCCCATGACCACCAAGATCCAATTGCTCGCTCTACTCGCCGCACTGGCGACGCTCGGCGTGAGCGCTTCGGCGCAAACGACGCCGCAAGATGAACTTTCGGCGCGTCTGATGCGGCGTGAGGTCCAGCGCGCGCCGCTCTCGATCCCGGGACGCGAGGTCGTCCAGGTCGAGACCGCGATTCCGCCGGGCGTGGCGTCCGGATGGCACGTGCATCCGGGCGAAGAAATCGGCTACATCGCCGCCGGCGAGGTCGAGATGATGGTGGCCGGACGGCAAACGATGGTGCTGCGGGCCGGAGACGGATTCCTCATCCCCCCGCGCACACCGCACAATGCGCGCGACATTGGACCCGAAACCGGCCGCATGCTGTCCACCTATATCGTCGAGACCGGCCGACCTCTGTCAGTGGTCGTCGCGGCCCCGGAGCCATAACCCATGACAATCGTCGTCATTGGCGGCAGCGGCTTTCTTGGCGCGAAGCTGGTCGGAGCGCTTCGCGGCAGAGGCTACGAGGTCCTTGCGGCTTCGCCTCGCAGCGGCGTCAACAGCGTGACCGGCGAAGGGTTGGCTGAAGCCATCGCTGGCGCCGAGGTCGTCGTCGACGTCACCAACCCGCCCTCGCTCGATGGCGATTTGGCCACGGAGTTCTTTCAGGCCTCGGGACGCAATCTGATCGCGGCGGGAAAAGCCGCGGGCGTCGCCCACCACGTCGTTCTATCCATCGTCGGCGCCGACCGGCTGGCGAGCGGATACTTCCGCGCCAAGGTCGCGCAGGAAGACCTGATCAGAAAATCGGCGCTCCCGCACACGATCGTGCGGTCGACCCAGTTCTTCGAGTTCATCGACCAGATCGTGGAGAACGCGACCGATGGCGACACGGTGCGCTTGCCGCAAGCCTATCTGCAACCGATCGCGGGCGATGACGCGGCCGCGGCGCTCTGCGATGTCGCTATGGCGCCGGCGAGCAACGACACGATCGAAGTGGGCGGGCCTGCGGCGATCGAGCTCGCCGAATTGGCCAGCGAGCTGTTGAGCGCGCGCGAAATCCCACGGAAGGTCCTCGCCGATCCGGGCGCGCTCTATTTCGGCGCCGCCATCGAGACACGCTCTCTCATACCTGGCCCCGACGCGCGCGTCGGGCAGGACACGTTCGCCGATTGGCTTCGGCGCATGATCCCCGCAGGCTAGACGCCTCGCGCCGATTCCATCAGGCCGTTCCGATCAGCAAGAGGAGCGCCAGAAACCCCAATACTGCGAGGGTTCCATTGAAGGGCGCTGAATCGGCGGCCGCTTCCGGAATCATCGTCTCGACGACCATCGCCAGCAGCGCACCGGCGGCGAAAGCGTTGCACAGGCCTATCGTGCCTTGCGGGGCAAGGCCCGCGATCGCGGCGCTTGCGCCGGCGAGAATTGTCATCAGCAACGTCGCCAGCGCCCAGAGGCCGAAGATGTAGCGTTTGCTCCGCCCGGCCAGCTCCATTCCCGATGCGCTCGACAGCGCCTCGGCGAAATTACCCAACGCGAAGGCGGCGATGAGCGCGAGGCCCGGCATCGCCATGCGCGTCGTTTCCAGGCCCAGCACGATCGCTTCAGGGATGGCGTCCATGAGCGTGCCGACGGCGATGGCCAGCCCACTGCCGGGCGCGCTACTTTCGCTGGGTTGTGGCATGCATTCGCCGCAGCGCTTGCGATGCTTGGCCTTTGCGGCGATGAGCGCATTTGCGCCCGAGAACGCGCCAGCCCCCAGTATCAGAGCAACCCCTGCCGCAATGGCGCCTGCTGAACGGACGGCGCTGGCGATGAGGTCGAGCGAGGCCGCGGCAATGAGAATGCCCGCGCCTGCGGCCATGACGCGGGCAATTCCGCGATGCCGCAGCGGCGAATAGAGCCCGGCGACAGCGCCGGCGATAAGACCAAGTGAAACGAGAAGGCCCCACCCTGCCGCCATGAACCACACGGGAAGCGCCGCAGCAATCATCGCCAAGCCTCACGCAAAAGATCACGAGCCACACTACCGCCCCGTGGGCGCGCGCGATATGATACGATGATATTGTTGTCGGCTTTGCAGGGAGGCGTGAGACGCTGCAGACGCCTTCGAGGTTGGGCGCCCGTCTCGCGCCGGCGCCGGCCTGAAGGACACCGAGAGCGAAGGCTTTAACCAGGCGTTTGGAGTTCTCGTGCGCAGGGCCCGCTTCAAGCGAATCGCTCCCGGCCCCTAGCAACGCGCGAGGGACCGGGAGCTTTGCCGCTTTCAGGCGATGACGTCCGTCACCAGGCCCGCGCCGACGGTCTTGCCGCCTTCGCGGATGGCGAAGCGCATGCCTTGCTCGATGCCGACCGGTTTGCCGAGAGCGAAGCTGATCTCGGCCTGGTCGCCGGGCGATACGAGCGCGCCTTCGTCAGCAAGCACGATGGTGCCGCTGACGTCGGTGACGCCGAAGAAGAATTGCGGCTGGTAGCCGTTGGCGAACGGCGTGT
>CAZHWA010000018.1:0-9798 GCA_964536175.1 uncultured Terricaulis sp.
GCCGCGCCTCGATCTGGCCCGATCGGCCGCGGACCCAAGCAACACCATCTGGGTGGCCGGCTTTGCCGATTGCTGGCCGGACGGGCGCCAGAGCCCGCCGCGCATACCCCGCCCTGCGGCGCAGGCGCAGACTTTCGCCTCGGGCTGCTGGTCCTGCCCGGGCTCTACCGCGCTCCTCGCGCGCAGCGCCTGGGAGCGCTCGCAGGGCCAGGACGAGCGCCTGCGTCGGCTGGAGGATTACGAGTGGCTGCTGCGCTGGGGCCGGATGGGCGGCGCTTTGGCGGTCTATCCGCACCTCGGCGCCCTCGTGTCGCGCAACGGCCGCGGCGCCACGGCCGATGTCGAGGCGGCGGCCAAGATCATTCGCCAAGCCCACGCTGCGGCCTCGCCTGCGCTCCGGCGGCGCATCGAGGGCTATCTGCAGCTTGAGCTGGCCGCCTCGCGCCTGCATCACGGCCCGCGTCTGGCCGGGGTGTCGGCGCTCGCCCGTTCGTGGCTGATGCACCCAAGGCTGCAGGCGTCGCTGGAGCGCTTTTGGCTTTGAGCATGCCTGAAATCTCCATCCTGACGCCAAGCCTCAATCAGGCCGGCTATCTGCGCCAGGCGCTGGCCAGTGTGGCCGGCCAGCGCGGCGTTGCGGCCGAGCATCTGGTGTTCGATCCCGGCTCCTGGGACGGCGCGCGCGCCCTGTTGCGCGCATGGGAGCAAGGAGGGCCCAACCGGCGCGTGTTTCTCGAACGCGATGCGGGGCCGGCCGAAGCGCTCAACAAGGGCCTTGCCGCCGCGCGGGGCGACATCGTCGGCTGGCTGTGCGCCGACGACCTCTACCCCGCCCCGGAGACGCTCGCCTCTGTGTGCGCTGCCTTTGCCGCCGACCCGGAGGCCGATGTGGTGTACGGCCGGGCGCTCTTTATCGACGCGCAGGGGCGGGCGATCGGGCCAGCGCCGTTCCTCGCCGATCCCGCGCTGGCGGTTAAGACGCTGCGCGCTCAAGAGCCGTTCGTGCAGCCGGCGGCCTTCGTGCGCCGCGCGCTGATCGACCGGATCGGCCCGTTCGATCCGCGCTTCGGCCTGGCCTACGACGTCGAGTTCTGGCTGCGCGCAATCGCCGCCGGCGCCAAATTGCGCGCCATCGAGCCTGTGCTCGCGCACAAGCGCATCCATGCCGATGCACTGACCAAGCTGTTGCCGGGCGTGCGGGCGATGGATTGTGCGCGCGCTGTGCGCGCCCATCTGGGCGCGGCTGGCCCCGCCTGGCCCGCACGCGCCATCGCCGCCGAAGTAGCACACCCCGGCGCCGAAGCTGACAAGACAGCCGCGGCCGTGCAGCGCCGGCTCGACCGTCCGGGACCTGAGAAAGACATGCTGGTCGTGCTCGGCAACGGCCCATCGCTCGCCGGGTTCGACTTCGAGGCGCTGCGCGGTCTCGACGCCATCGGCATGAACGCCGCCTACCGCCACTGGCGGCGCATTGGCTGGCATCCACGCTATTACGCCTGCCTCGATCTCATCGTCGGCCTGTCGCATCGCCAAGAGATCGAAGCCATGGTGAACGGCGCCGAACGGCTCGGCATCGACGCCTTCCTGCTGCGCGGCAACCTCATTCGAACGCTTGATCCAGAAGCGCGTAATTCGCCGCGGGTGATCGATTTCGATCGGCTGTCGGCGCCGGGCGGATTGCTGGATCTGCTGCCGGTCACCACCGGCAGTCACGCTGCGTTGTTCGGCGCGCTGCTCGGGTATCGCACGCTGGCGCTGCTCGGCGTCGACTGCAATTACGTCGAACGCGTCGAAGGCGCCGAACCGCGCGAAGGCATCGAACTGGAGCTCGTCAGCACGCCCGCGCACAATCCGAACTACTATTTCGCCGACTATCAGCAGGCGGGGGACCGCTACAATATTCCGAACCCGTCGCCCGGCCTGCACGTGGAGTCCTGGCGCGCTGCCGGCGTGCGTCTGCGCGCGCGCGGCGTTGAGGTCTGGAACGCCAGCAAGAGATCCCGGCTCGACGCGTTCGCCCGCCGGCCGTTCGCAGCCCTCGCGGCGCGTCAGCGAGCAGGCGCATGGTGAAGCGCTTTGCCGGGCGCTGGCGAACGATCGCCGCCGCTACGCTGATCGGCGCCGCGGCGCTGGGCGCGGCGTGGCGGTTATGGCCGGCGGGCCCCTGGCTTGCTGCGGCGATTGCTGCGTGCATCGCCTTGGCGGGCTTTGCCGTGCTTGGCCTTGTGCGGCTGCACGGCGCGGTGCGCGAGCTGCTCCGCGATACCGCCGAACTGAAGCAGAGCGTCCGGGACATCGAAGAGCAGCAGCGGCCGCGTCTTGCGCTGGCCGAGCGCCGCCTCGCGGCGCTCGCGGTCAAGCTGGAGGCGAGCGAGGAGCTGGAAGAGCCGCCGGGTTGAGCGGCTGAAAGCGGCGCCGCGATCGATGAAGCAGGACGTGTACGCCCGCTGCTTGACAGGCGCAGGCGCCGGCCCAATGCCCGGTGCGTGCCGCTCTCGTTTTCCATCCTCACGCCAACGCTGAATCGCCGCGCCATGCTGGCCGAGGCGCTGGCGAGCGTTGAGGCGCAGCATTGGCCGGTGGTCGAGCACATCGTTGCAGACGGCGGCTCGGCCGATGGAACGCTGGACATGCTTGCGCACGCGCCGAATGTTCGTGTGATCGCCGGTCCCGATCGCGGAATCTACGATGGGCTCAACAAGGCGCTCGCCGCCGCCCAGGGCGATGTTGTCGGCTGGTTGAACTCGGACGATCTCTACGCGCCGGGCGCGTTCGCGGCGGCGGCGGCGGCGTTCGAGTCCGACGCCGGCATTGCGGCCGTGTGCGGCGGCGCGCAAATCGAGAGCGCCGGCAAGGTGGAGCGGATTTATCCGCCGGATCTGGTGGCCGATCTCAGCCCCGGTGCGGTATTGATCGGACCAACCTTGCCGAACGCGTGGTTTTTTCGCCGCTCGGCGCTGGAAAGCGTGGGCGCATTCGCCAGCGACCTGGCGTACGCCGCCGACAGCGATTTCATGTTGCGCTTCGCGCGCTTGCGTTTGCCGGCCGCGACGGCGCCGGCGATTGTCTCTCGCTATCGCCGCCATGCCCGGTCGCTCACGCTGAACCCCGGCGGCGCCTCCGAAGCGCTTCGCCGCGATATGCTGCGCCTTGCCCGCAAGTGGCGCGACGATGGCGATTCGCGCATCCGCGCCGCGGCGGCGGCGCTGGAGGGCCGCTGCCGCACCATGCTGGCGCTGGGCGCGCTGCGGCGCGGCGATCTCGCCGAGGCGGGGGCGCACCTGGCGCATGGTGACGCGCTGGCGCGCGGCCTTGCGGACTTTGTGACGCGCCGCATCGTTCCCGGACTGCGCCGCCGCCGCTTGGGGGCGGGGCGGTGAAACCCCCGCTTGCCGGCGACGTGCGGTCTTGGACGTGCGGCGTATGGGCAGCTGCGCGGGTAAGACGGCTCGTCCGCCATATTGAGCAGCGACAAGCCTAGCGCTGGGGCAGGGCGCTAGTGTATTCGGGTCATGGAAAACAGGACGGGGGCGGGGCCGTTGAACACGCTTGCACAGACCGTGGTTGAGCGGCGCACCGGCGGCGACCGCCGCAAGACCGATGCAGGCCGCAGCCTGAAGTTCCGCAAACTGATCATCCAGATCCCCTGCCTCAACGAGGCTGAGACGCTGCCCATCGCTTTGGCCGATCTGCCTCGTCAGGTCGAAGGCTTCGACATCGTCGAGTGGCTGGTCATCGACGACGGCAGCACCGACGACACCGCTGACGTGGCGCGTGCGGCGGGGGTCGATCACATTGTTCGCCTGCCGTTCAATCAGGGCCTGGCGCGCGCTTTCATGGCCGGCATCGAGCGCGCGCTCTGCGAGGGCGCCGACGTCATTATCAATACCGACGCTGATAACCAGTATTCGGCGAGTTCGATACCCGATCTGGTTGCGCCGATCCTGGACGGCCGCGCCCAGATCGTCATCGGCGCGCGGCCGATCGAAACGATCGCGCACTTCTCACCGCTGAAGAAGGCTCTGCAGAGATTCGGCTCGCGCGTGGTCAAGCTGGCCAGCGGCGCCGACATCGCCGACGCGCCGAGCGGGTTTCGCGCCATACATCGCGACGCCGCGATGGCGCTCAAAGTGTTCAACAACTACACGTATACGCTGGAGACGATCATCCAGGCCGGCCGCCACGGCATTCGGACGGTTTCTGTTCCGATCGAGGTGAACGGGTTTCTGCGCCCTTCGCGGCTCATCAGCAGCATTCCAACCTACATTTCTCGGTCGGTGCTGACGATCCTGCGGATTTTCGTCTTGTACTATCCGCTGCGCTTTTTCCTGCTTGCATCGGCGCTGGTGGCGGCGCCTGGGATCGCCGCGGTGCTCCGCTTCCTCTATCTCTATTTCACCGGCAGTGGCGCCGGCAACATTCAGTCCCTGGTGTTGGCCGGCGCGCTTCTGGTCATGGCTACAGCGCTCTTCGTCTGCGGCATCCTCGGTGACTTGATCGCCGCCAACCGCACCATGCTGGAAGAAATTCGCCTCAGGCTGCTTCGTCAGGACATGAAGACGGCCAAGACGTGTTAAATCGCCTAATCGACTCCGCCGTAAAAAAGCGTTGGAGCGAGGCAGACCTGGACGAAATGCTTGGCCAGGTACGCAGCTCGCACCTGACGCATGCGGCAGACGCCGCCGTTCGTACGGAATCGGCGTCCGGAGGTTCGGCTTCTGCCCTTCTCATCAACGAACTGGAGCAGGGCAGGATTGACGGGGCAATCGTTTGCGTGACTGAAATCGAAGACGGCAAGGTCCGCGCCCACTTTCGTCTTGCCCGCACGCGCGTCGAAATTCTCGCGGCTCGTGGCAGCAAGTACGTGGAAACCAGATTCTTGAAGGAGGTGCTGCCGCTGCTGCGCGATAACGAAGGCCGTTTCGCGGTGTGCGGTCTGCCGTGCGACATCACGAATTTGCGCCGCTGGGAACAGAAAGAGCCCGAGCTTTCCCGCCGTGTTGCGCTTCGGCTCGCTTTTCTATGTGGCCATAATTCCCGTGCTGAACTCATCGACGGAGTGACGGAAAAGCTCGCCAAGCACGCCCCTGGCCAAACTCTCACTGAATACAAGTTCCGCACCGGACATTGGCGAGGTCAACTCGAAGCGAAATTTGGGGATGTCGCGGTCCAGAAGCCGTTCTCGTACTTTAGCGATTATCGAAACTGCTTCTTCTTTGCCGAGCGCAAGTGTCTCGCATGTATCGATCACTTTGGCTACGACGCGGACATTTCGCTCGGCGATGTCTGGCTGTTTTCGCTCAAGGACGATCCGGTGAAGCACACCGGCGTGCTCGTGCGAACGCCAGCCGGGGCGGCGGCCTTTGAAGCAGCGGTGTCGAGCGGGGCAGTGGTCTCAAAGGAGGTGTCGCGCGAACTTATTCTGGACGGCCAGGCGCGCATCGCGCCGACGCACTTTGACGTTTCAGCTCGGGCGAGCGCGGCGCGGGTGTTCGGCGTAAAGTTGCCGGTCGAGCGGCCGCGCCCGGTCGCGCCTCATAAATACCTGTCGGCGCTCGTCGCGATTGCGAACATGAGGTGGAGCGAAGGTCCGCATTGGCGCGCGGTCTTCGCCATCCCTCGGCCTCTGCTGCGAACGTACCTCTTCGTCAAGAAGGGACTGGAAAGCATCAAGTGAGCGCTACGATCGCGATCATTGGTGCGACCGTGTCAGGCAACCACGGCGCGGAGGCGATGCTGGCCACGACCATCGGCCGCCTGCGCGAATCTCACCCGGACGCCCGATTTCTGGTGTACTCGTATTACGCCAAGCGCGACCGCGGGTTGGTCGCTCGCGCCGGCGTTGAATTCCTGCCCTCAAGCCCGCAACATCTTGTTACCGTGCTGTTTCCCTTCAGTCTGCTTGCGGCGCTGCTCAAATTGCTTGGCTTGCGAGGCTGGGTACGGTTCTTGCCGGGCAGTGTGCGGCGACTGAACGAAGCCAATTGCCTTGTCGATCTCGCGGGCGTTTCGTTCATCGATGGACGTGAGATTTTTCTCGCCTTCAATATTCTTACAATCGCACCGGCGATTCTGCTGGGCGTGCCGGTGGTGAAGTTCGCTCAGGCAATGGGTCCGTTCGACAGCGCGATCAATCGCATCGCCGGGCGAACGGTATTGAGCCGTTGCGCTCATATATTCGCCCGTGGCGATGCAACCCAACGCCATCTCCAGAAACTGGGCCTGCCGGCGGCCAAGTGGTCGCGTTCGACCGATGTCGCGTTCTTAATGTCGGATGCCGACGCTTTGACAGATGGAGGACTCGCTCGCGCCCGGGAAGTACTGCGCGCGATTGAGGGGTTGAAGCGGACTTGCGTTTCAGTCATCGGCATTTGTCCAAGTTCGGTAGTGGCGGCCAAGCGTGCAGGCGAATATGAACGCTCCTTGGCGGCGCTGACGCAGAGATTGCTGAGCCAAGGGTGTGCAGTTGTATTGCTGCCGAACGCCACACGCGCGGACCGGATGGACAAGCGGTTCAACAACGACCTGCCGGTCATTCAAAGCATTCTGCAGTTGGTGGAGGCGTCCGATGGAGCGCGATTGCTCGCCGTCAATTTTGACATACACGCAACGGAAATCCGCTCGATCATCGCCGCGTGCGATCTGCTGGTGACGTCGCGCTTTCACGCAATGATTTTTGCGCTTTCCGTCGCCACTCCGCCTCTGGTGGTGGGTTGGAGTCACAAATACGAGGAAGTCATGGAGGACTTCGGATTGGCAAGCGGCGTCATGAACGTCGACGAAGGCGGCGCGATCGCGCTCGATTTTGCAATCGCCGAAGCGCTAGCGGATCGGGAGAACCGCCGGACTCAAATCCAAAGTCGTCTGCCTGGAGTGTTCGAATTGGCGCGCCGGCAAATCGCGCACATTGACTCGCTTATAACAGGCGAGACACCTCGGTGAAGTCGTCATGGGCGACACTGCTGAAGAGCCTCTGGGTCTTCGTTGTCATAATCGCGATCGTGCTGTGGCTTCGGGCGCACCCCGAGACGCTCCGGGAGGGATGGCAAGCAGCGAGCTTCGGAAAACTCTCTATGGCGCTGGCCCTGCTGCTCGCTGGCAAGATCGTGATGGCCGCTATCGCCTATCGCGTTCTTGAAGCCCGTAACGCGGGTGTCGGGTTTCAGGCAGCCTTCTACGCTTATAACATCTCTCAGTTGGCAAAATATGTTCCTGGCGCTGTGTGGCAGCATGCCAGCAGGCTCTTCATTTATCGCGAGCTAGGCCTGAATGCTCGTCTTGCCATGGAAGCCGTCATGGCTGAGGCGGGATGGCTACTCATTTCCGCAGCCCTCTACAGCGCATTAGTGCTCGGTTTGCTGGCGCCGGAACAACTGGCAAATGTTGTCGCCGCCGCTGCAGAGCGAATGGAAGGCGCTTGGTGGCTGCTCGTGATCGGCGCCGTCGTGCTCGCCGCGCTGGCTCCGATAGCGTGGATGCTGGCGCGCCGCCGGCTCGCAGCAGTGAACGCAACGCTCGGCGGCGCGTTAAAGCCTGACCCCGCCACGCTTGGGCTCTTCGTGCTGCTTTGGACCATACTCGGCGCTTCGCTCTTCGTGCTGCTGCCGCAGGTCGACATGCAGGAGATGCTATACGTGTCGGGCATATTCGCAGCTGCGTACGCCGCCGGGTTCATAGCACCGTTCGCGCCGGCGGGACTCGGCGTTCGTGAGGCAATTCTTGGCGTAGGCCTGGCGACGATGGCGCCATTGGCCGTATTGCTTGTCCTCGTCGCCGTGCATCGCGTGCTCTATCTCGGCGCGGATGTCGCCTTCGCCGCCGTTGCCGCAACGTTGGCGCCGCGGTCGCGCCAGACACGGTGCAAATAACCCGCTACGCAGACCGTTCTCGCACAAGCATGCCGACCCGCTTAGCCATTCCAGAAAGCGCTGAGATGCGCCGCGTCAGGAAAACCAAGACGATCATGGCCGCAATCGCGAAGAACGGCAGCAACGGCTCGTTATAGCGAGACAAATTGTGCGTGAGCAGGACGTGGAACGCCGCCAAGCCGGCAGGGAGCAGAAACACCGCGAAGTATCGATCGTGCATCGTCACCACGCCGATGCAGGCCACAACAAGGAAGTTCAGGAACAGAACTATCGTCACGTGATACGGCAGCGCTGGATCGATCGCGCGCAATTCACGCAGTTCTCGGACGGCCACGAATCCGCCGCGATAGGCGTAGGCTGGAAGCCATGCGATGTAGTTGAGCGGATCGCCAGCGAAGCGCTTCAGCGCCGAGCGTCCAAGGAATGACTGCTGCTCGATACGAGACATGTTCTCATAGTCCAAGCCCGCAGCCTCTATGTGAGCGCGATAAAGTGCGCGTCCTTCATAGCGATTAGCCAGTATGGAATCGGGATTCTCCCTGACCAGCGGCGACAACTGCCCGCCCGGCTCGATATCTGCCGGTGTGTAGCCGGTGAGCGGCCCCATCCATGACCGGTATACGCTCGGGCTCCAGACGTAGTATGCGCCTGCTAGCGATTGTTCCATTTCCAGCGACCGGTAGAAGAGAACGGTGCCGCCGCGCTCAGTCAGCTGCAGCGAGCCGAAATGGACGAAGTTGCGCGTCATCCAGGCGCCGCAGAGCAGCATGAAGACAAGCGCAAGCGCGCCCAAGGCGCGGGCGGGACCGGCAAGCGCGCTCCAACCTGCCGTCTTCTCCTTCCGGGAGCGCAGCCACAGGAAGACGCCCACAAGCGCGAACGCAACGATGCAGATATAGAAGAACGAGGCTTTGGTCAGCGCAAGCAAACCCCAGGCGAGCCCGACGAGCGCGCCGGAAGCAATGGATGGCGCGCGAACAAAGCGAAGCAGGGCGATTGCCGCCCAGACCAGCACCGCCGCCGCCGGAAGTTCGGTCAGCAGGTTATCGGCCGCCGGCTTAACCAGCAGCTTGAACGAGATGAGCGAAACCAGCGCCCCGTTCAAAACCCCCAGCCATTGGGGACGGAACATCTGCGCGCACAGAACGAAAATGCCGGCGAACACCGCGAGCGCCCAGAGGATGTTGACCTGCTTAAGGTACTGAACCGCCGATCCGCGGCTGATCTGCTCGTGGTCGAGCCCGGAAAGGCGGGGATGGGCGAGATAAAAGGCGGCGTTGACCGCCACCGGAAAGGGCTCGCGGCGCATCGTCGGTCTGATTTCCTGGCCCGGGCGCACAGACGTCGAGATCACGCCGTACGTCGCCAGACGGTGGGTCATCCAGGCGCCCTCGACTCCATCGGGCGACAATCTGCCGGGCGTAATGGCTTGCGCGGTGAACAACGATAAAACAGCGACGACGATCATCGCAGGCGCGAAGGATAGTCGGCGACCGAGCTGGCTAAGACCGCGCATGGCGTCCCCCATGTGAAGCTGTGCGCAGACGGCTGTCCCCGGGCCGCGCACCGCTTCCCCGCTGGCAAATTATCCGTGCCGGCTCGGGCTGGCTAGTTGGAATGGCCGTCCTTGGGCGCGGGGCGCGCCCTATGGCGAACCCGGTGTTTGCCGCGGCGCGGACGTCCACGTATCATGACGACATGGCGGTGCTGATCACGGGCGGGGCGGGTTATATCGGCAGCCATATGGCGTGGGCGCTCTGCGATCGCGGCGAGCGCGTCGTCATTCTGGATCGCTTGTCGACCGGGTATGCGGCCGCGCCGCCGTCAGCGGCGCGCCTGATCGAGGGCGATTGCGGCGACCGGGCGCTGTTGCGCCAGCTGATCCAAGCCCATGAGATCGAGGCGATCCTGCATTTCGCCGCGAACGCCC
>CAZHWA010000018.1:9808-13030 GCA_964536175.1 uncultured Terricaulis sp.
GGTTCGGTTGTTGTGCCGGAATCGGTGGCCCAGCCCTTGGCCTATTACGAGAACAACACCGTAAAGTCGCACGCGCTGATCGAAACGGCGATCGAAGCGGGCGTGCGCCGTTTCGTGTTTTCCTCGACCGCGGCCGTCTATGGCGGGGCCAGCGCCGCGCCGATCGGCGAGACCGCGCCCACCAAACCTGAATCGCCATACGGCGCCTCGAAACTGATGACCGAGACGATGCTGCGCGACGCCGGCCGCGCACACGGTTTGCAGCACTGCATTCTGCGCTACTTCAATGTCGCCGGCGCCGATCCAGAGCGCCGCACCGGCCAGGCCACGGCGGGGGCGACGCACTTGATCAAGGTCGCCGTTGAGACCGCGCTCGGCAAGCGCGACCGGCTGGAGATCTTCGGCACGGATTATCCGACGCCCGACGGCACCTGCGTGCGCGACTACATTCACGTCTGGGATCTGATCGAAGCGCACGTGCTGGCGCTGGCGCATCTGCGGCGCGGCGGGGAGTCGGCTACGCTCAATTGCGGCTACGGGCGCGGCTTTTCCGTGCGCGAGGTGATTGCAGCGGTGCGCCGCGCGGCGGGGCGTGCGTTCGATGTCGTGGAGTCGCCGCGCCGGGCGGGCGATCCGCCCTCGATTGTCGCCGACGCCCGCCGGGCGCGCACGGTGTTGGGCTGGACCCCGCAGTTCGACGACCTCGACCGCATCGTCGCCGATGCGCTGGCGTGGGAAGGTTGCGCGCGCTATCGCGAGATTGTGGCGAGTGGCCGGCCAGGGCCTTGAGGTCACTTGATGTGAACTGGCGCGCTCAGCACCGGCTCACTGAGTTCATCGGCGCCACCGGTTTCGCTTACGAGTACGTCGCCTATGGCCTCACCTACACCCTGGCGCGATTGACGGATTGATGTCGGTGTTGGGGGGCGCTTTCAGTCTGTTGCCGCAGCGCACATCGACATGAAGGCCTTGAAGTAACGCTTGCCCAATTCCGCGAGGCCGTGGCCGGTGGCGTGAGGATTGTTGTCGCCGGTGACAGCTTTCACGTCTTCGACGCCGCTGTCCCACGCCACCACGCGTACGCGACGGTCGGCAAGACTGGCGACGGCTTGTTTATGCGTCGCGGCGCCGAAATAAATCGAATTGATCTCGCCCAAGATCACAGGGGTGCTGGCGTGAATCAGGGCGCGCTGCTTCAGCTCGGAAAGCAGAAGCCGGAGCTTGGAAGCGTATTCCTCCGCCGTGTCGATTGGGGCCTTGTCGAAGTTCGCCTCGCCCTGGTGGAAGAGCACGACCTTGTAGGCGTCGTGACCTGCGGCCTTGAGCGCAGCGCGCGCGGCGCCGTTCGCCCCGAAAATGTGCTCGCTCAGCGAGGCGCCGAACAGCGGATCCGTCTGCGTGTTGGTCCAACGGTTAGCAGATAGAACCTCGCTTGGCAGGAAATACTCGATGCGTTTGCCCCCGGACGCCAGAGGACCAGGTCCGCGTCATCCTCGCACAGGCTGGCGTAGCGATGTGCGAACTCATAGACGAAATTATGCGCCGGCGCCGATGAGCGGACGATGTTGCGGAACGGGCTGACGCCAAGCTGCGCCGGCGCCCATTGCCTGGTCTGCAGATTGTAGGCGCGAACTGCTTTGTCGTGCGCGGGTGCGGGCAAGGCTGGGCCGAAGCCCCCTTCGATATTGGATTGGCCGATGGCCAGGATCGGCAAGCTCATCGCGCCACCGGCACGGGAGCAATGGCGCGCGACGGCGGCAGAGCGGGCGAGAGCGTCACCAATAGAAATCCTTGGCGTAGCCGAGGTCGATCAAAGCCTGGCCGTAGCGCTGTTTGAACACCTCCCGCAGCTTAGAGGTAAAGTGCTTCTTCCACGGGCTGCTGTCGGGGTTGGCCTTTGTGTTCTGCAGGTTGATGCCGGCAATGTCGGGCACTTCAAGGAAGGCGGCGATCTTTTCCAGATGTTCGCCGGGGTTTTGCGAGAAATCCTCTATCTTGATGGTCAGAATCCGTTCGTCATCCATCGGCGCGAGGATCTGCTCGCCGATCACTTGCGCGCTGATGCTGTCGAGTTCGTGCAACAGGCCTTCTTCCTCCGGGAGCTCGCGCAGGATCGGTTTGTCGCGCACGAGTTGATCCCAGACCCAGCCGTCGGGCGAAACGTCGGGGTGATCCCCCTTGTGGTGGAAATAGTTTGAGACGAGCACCTGTCGCGGATCGCGCAGCACACGCAGTCCTTTCCAGTTCTCTGTCGAAGCTCTGATCTTCTCGAACGAGTTGGCGCTGGCGTTTGCGAGCCAGACGACGTCGCGGCCGTTCTCGCCCAGGCCGGTGAAATCGATGTTGCACAGATCCAGTTCGTCCATCCGCGAATAATGAAACGGCGGATCTTCGATCTTGTACCGGCGCGTGCGGGCGCCGGTCGCTTCGGCGATGCGGGTGAACACCTCAAGCCGGAAAAAGCGCGAGGCGCATTTGTGATGGCCGAAGAACACGAAGGTCGACGGCGCATTGGGATAGCGCAGCGCGCCGATCTGGCGTTCGTTCGCGAGCACGCGTTCGTTGAGCAGGCTGGATGTCCGGCGCTGGTGGCGGAACAGCTTCTTGGCTTCTTCCGTGCTTTCCGAGATCGCGGCCAGCAATTCCTGCTTCAGCGCGCCATCGGCCTGCTGGGCCTGGCTTTGCAGCGCCGCCCGGATCGCCGCCGCCGTCGCCGCCAGCTCCGATTTCAGTGCGGTTTCCATGGCCGTGGCGGCGTCGAGGGCGCGCTTGGCCTCTTCGCGCAGCTCGGCCTGGCTCGTCTGCATGTCGTTCTGCAGCGAGTGGCGCAAGGCGTCGAGCGCACGCGCCGCCTCGGTCCGCAGCCCCTGGGCGGCGACGTCGAATTCGGCGCGGAGCGTGGTTTCCAGCTCGGCCGCCACGTCCAGGGCCCGCTTGGCCTCTTCGCGCAGCGAAGCCACGCTGGCGTCGAGTTCGGCGCGAAGCGCGGTCTCGTGCCGGGCCGCAGCGTCCAACACGCGCCTGGTCTCGGCGCGCAGCGGCTCAAGGTCCGCTCGCACGTTGTCTTTGAGCGATCGGCGGAAGGCGTCGAATTCAGCGCGCCACAACACTTCGGCCTCGGCCGCAGCTTCCCGGGCCTGCTGAGCCTCCGCACGCAGCGAATCCACGCCTGCGTCGAGTTCGGCGCGAAGCGCGGTCTCGTGCCGGGCCGCAGTGTCCAAC